>NZ_JBVVPA010000015.1:0-214769 GCF_055807555.1 Bradyrhizobium sp. Ken64
CACGGCGTCGGGGGCCATGCAGAGGCATATTCGAGGAATTTCGGCCCTCATGCCGATAGCTTCTGGTTCGTTGCCATTGACATGCTGGGACACGGTTGGACCGACAAGCCCGCGATCGACTACCAGGTCAAGGACTACGCCGGCCACGTGCTCGCCGTCCTCAAGACCCTCGGTAGGGACAAGGCGATGATCAGCGGTGAATCGCTGGGTGGATGGGTCGCGACCTATCTCGCCGTACATCGTCCCGCCGTGGTGGAGAAACTGGTCCTCAACACCGCCGGCGGTTGGACCGCGCACCCGCAGGTGATGGAACGACTGAAGAAGCTGTCGAACGAGGCTGCTTCCGATCCCTCATGGGAGCGGATCAAGACGCGCCTCGAATTCCTGATGTGCGACAAGAGCATGGTCTCGGACGACCTGATCGAGACCCGTCGTGCGATCTACGCGCAGCCGGGATTCGCCGACACGATGAAGCGGATCATGTGTCTGCAGGACATGGAAATTCGTCGGCCCAACATGATCACCGCCGACCAGTACCGGTCGATCAAGGCTCCGACCATGGTCGTGTGGACCTCGCATGATCCGACCGCCACGCCCGAGGAAGGCAAGCAGATCGCGGACATGATTCCGGGTTCGAAATTCGTCGTCATGAACCGCTGCGGCCACTGGCCTCAGTTCGAGGACGCGGAGCAGTTCAATCGCCTCCACATCGAATTCCTCCGGACCGGCAAGTAAGGATCGTTCAGATGAACCAGCAAACCAAGTACGGCGAGCTCGCCGCCCGGATCCGAGCAGCTTACGCCGGCAACCCGATCGCGCCCATCCGGACGCAACTGGCAGAGCTCGATGTCGATGCGGCCTATGCCATCCAGCAGGAGAACACTGCGCATTGGGAAAAGGAGGGGCGGCGCGTCGTCGGAAGCAAGATCGGATTGACCTCGCGCGCGGTCCAGAAGCAGCTCGGCGTCGATCGCCCGGACTTCGGCGTCCTCTTCGCCGACATGATCGTGGGAGAAGACGAGCCCGTCGCCGCGGGGCGCGTCCTGCAGCCGAAGATCGAGGCGGAAGTAGCCTTCCTTCTCGACCGCGACGTCGAGGTCGAAACGCCGACCGTGGCCGACGTCGTGCGGGCAGTGGCCTATGCGATGCCCGCGCTCGAGATCGTCGGCAGCCGTATCACCAAGTGGGATATCGGAATCGTCGATACCGTCGCCGACAACGCCTCGTCGGGGCTCTTCGTTCTTGGAGGACCCGTCAGACGGCTGGATGGCTTGGATCTCCGCTCGCTCCAGATGCAGATGACGAGGAAGGACGAGGTGGTCTCGAAGGGGACGGGCGCCGCCTGCCTCGGCAATCCGCTCAACGCGATGGCCTGGCTCGCCGGCGAATTGGCCCGTCGCAAGCGGCCACTGCGCGCCGGCGACGTCGTTCTCTCCGGAGCGCTGGGGCCGATGGTGCCCGTGAATCCGGGCGACGCATTCGAGGCCAACATCGCCGGGCTCGGGACCGTTTCGGCGCGATTCGCCTAGCCACACGAGCCGTATGCGTCGTGAACTCCTCGGGTGGCAGCGGTGCCGTCGGAAACGATCAAGCAGCGCTATCGAAGTGATGCCGCTCGGCGCACAAGTTCGATTGGACTCCGTCGCGGGACGGACGCTTCGATGTCGTCACGGCGCCGGGCAAGCCGCTCCGGTCTTCACCCACGCCTCCACCAGCGCGCCGGCCTGCGCTTGCGTGCCCGGCACGGGCGAGCGGCCGAAGCCGGGCTTCCAGGCCCAGCCGACGAGGGTGTCCTTGCCGATGTGGTCGATCAGGTCCTCCACCTTGCGCCCGCCATTGCGCGCGGGATCCCTGATCTGCTCGCAGATCTCCCCGACGGTCTTGCCCTCCCAGGCCATCTCGCGCGGCGCGAGATGCCATTCGGGATGGCCGGGCATGCGGCCGGGCTCGAAATTGGCCTTCTGGTGGCAACTGTTGCAGCGCATCGCCTCGAGCCCATGGCCGTCAGCGCCGCGCGTGACCGGCGGCTGATGCAGGCGGGCATTGTCGCCCTGGTGCGGCCTGTCGCCGGCCGGATGACAATTGGTGCAGCGCGGATGCGTCAGCACCTTGCCGAGCTCGGTGAAGATTGCCGCCGAACGCTTCTCTGTGTCGCCGATCGAGGCAAAGCTCTCGGGCGAGGCGAGGGCGTGGCTTGCCGTCTCCGACGCCGCGTAGCCCGCACCGAGACTGCCGGCGAGGGCGGCGACCACGGCAATGATCTTGAACCGCACGTCGGAGATCATGATGCGTGTCACTTGGTGGCCATGAGGTAGCGCTTCGAGTCGGCGAGGATCACGTCGCGCACCGCCTCGTGATATTTGATGTAGCCGGTGCAACGACAGAGATGACCGTCGAGCGTATCCGCGATGGTCTGCTCCAGCGCCTCGCGCTCGACCGGTGTCCGTGACAGGCGCTCCAGCAAGACCTGGCCCTCATTGAGGAAGCCGGCGGTGCAATAGCCGCACTGAAAGGCGAAATGCGCGATGAAGGCCTTTTGCAGGGTCGAGAGCTCGCCGTCCCTGGCGTGGCCCTCGACGGTGCGGATCGACTTGCCGTCGAAATTCACGGCGGGCGCGACGCAGGTCGGGCTGGTGGTGCTGGTGCCGTCCGGCGCGTCGACGATGACGGCGCAGCTCAGGCATTGCGCGGCGCCGCAGCCGAACTTGGTGCCCGTCATGCCCAGCATCTCGCGCAGAAAATCATTCATCGAGAGATCGTCGCGGACGTCCATCGGACCGTGCTTCTGGCCGTTGATGGTGAGGCTGAGGGTCGTCACGCGAGCACTCCCTTCAATAGGCTTGCGGTGACCGGCAGCGCACGGAAGCGATGGCCGGTGGCGTCGTGGATGGCGTTGATCAGCGCCGGCACGATCGGGATCATCACGACCTCCGCCATGCCCTTCGGCGCTTCGTCTGCCGTTTGCGGCTTCAGCATCTCGATTTCGAGATCGCGGAGCGGCAGGTCGGAGCCGCGTGCGACCAGATAGCGCCCGAGATTCCATTCGCCGTTGCCGGGGCCGCCCTCGAACGGTGGCAGGGTTTCGAGTAACGCGTAGCCGACTCCCATGGCGAAGCCGCCCTGGGCCTGACCCATCACGACTTCCGGCACCAGCGCGGTGCCGCATTCGAAAACGCTATAGGCCTTGGCGATGCGAAGCGCGCCGGTTGCGCGCTCGATCTCGACGCGGACGACCGTGCCGCACATCGAGGTGTAGGCGGTGCCGATCCGGTTGTTGTCGGTCGGCGGAAACTTGACGCTGGTGCGGTTGATCCGCTCGAACTTGCCGTTGCCTTTGCGGATCGCCAGTGCGTCGATATCGGCGCGGTACTGCTCGCCGGACAGCGGGAAGCGTGCCCGCGACCACTCCCAGCGCGAGAAGCTGTGCGCAACCGCACCGGTGACGAAGCCGCGCGAATGAGCCGTTGCCGCGAGCGCAGGGAGGCCGAGCGGTTCGAGGCCGGGCATGGTGAGCTGGCCTTTCTGCCAGCTTGCGGCGGCCCATTGTCCCGCGCGCGGATCGGTCTTTGCGATGCGCCACAGCTCAAGCGCCGCGGGCCACAGGCCGAGGCGGAAGATGACGCGGGCGGCTTCCGCGGCGGAATGCGTGCCTACATGGGCGCCGATCGAGGAGCTTGTCGGCGAGCTGATCGCGGGCACCCAGCGCGGATTTTTCTCCGCGGCATCCTGGGTCTTCTGGTCCATTGTGGAGGGATCGCCCGACGTGACCAGCCCGAGCACGTCATAGCTGTCGACGCGGGCGACCGAGACCTCGTCGGCGATGGCGCCAAGATGGCCGGCGACGCGGTTGGCCAGCGCCGTCCCGATGCCGTTGCCCATCTCGACATGATCGCAAAAGATCACGATCCTGCCGTCGGGGGCAAGCTCGACACGGCCGAGCGAGCCGTCCGCGCCGGAGCCATAGTCTTTCGTCACGCAGGCGACGCCGGTGCCGACCAGCCGATCCGACGAGGTCTGCTTGAACTGCGCCCGCTGCTGCCAGATCGGGTGCTTCTCGAGCTTGTCGAGGATTTCGGGCGTCCGCACCGAGACGATGTAGGGATTGCCGGTCATGGTCCGACCGTTCTGCGGCAGCGCATTGCGCCGCCGGAATTCGATCGGATCGCGCTTGAGCTCGGACGCGGCTTCGTCGATCAGGACCTCCAGCGCCGTCATGGCTTGCAGGATGCCATAGCCGCGCATCGAGCCCGCGCTCACGCCGCGCGAGTGCACAGCGACGGTCCTGACGTCGACCTTCGGAATGTCGTAGATGCCGATCGCGCCGGTGGCCGCGACGACGGCGACGCTGGCCGAGAAATGGGCGAGCCCGCCGCCGTCGAGCACGTGATCGGCGGCGAACGCCTTGATCTTGCCGGTCGCGCGATCGATGCCGATGCGCGAGCGCATCTTGATCGAATGGCGCTTGATGCCGGCCTGAAACTGCTGGTAGCGGTCATGCGCCAGCCGCACCGGCTTGCCGGGAAAGCAGATCGCCGCGAGCGCCACATAGAGAATGAAAGGCGTGTGATCGCGGCCACCAAAGCCGCCGCCGACATGGGCGAACTGCGCGTTGATGTGCGTTGGCTTGTAGGGCGCCCGGGCCTTGGCCAAGAGATGCGCGATCGACTCCGCCGCCTCGTAGGGCGACTGTACGCCAAGCAGCAGTTCGAGATTGCCGCCCTTGCCGTCGTACCAGGCGAGCCCGCATTCCGGCTCCAGGAACATCGGGTCGACCGACTGCGTCTCGAACTCGCGGTCGAGCACCAGCATGGATGCGTCATCCGCTGCAAGCTCGGCACGAATCTGCTCGCCATATTTCGCCGCCTTGGCGTAATCCGCCGGCATGTCCTTGGCGAGCGGCGACCACACCGGCAGCGCCGCGCTCTGCACCTTCTTGGGCGAGACCCAGCCGGCCTGGAGCGGCGAATAGACATCCGGCTTGTCAGGCGAGGGACCTGCCACGCGGGTGAAGCGGAAGGCCCCGTAATCGGGGACGACGACAGGGCCGGTCTCCTCGCCGAATTGGACGAACGTGCCGTCGCGCAGCGCGAGACGCGCCCGGTCGAAGGCGTCGAACTTTTCGAAGATCAAAAGCGCGACCGGCTGTCCCAGATAGAGCGGCGTCTTGCCGATCGGACAGAACAGGTCGCCCGCATAGAATTCCGGCACCTGCGTCCCGATCCGGTCGAGATCGGCGGCAGTCACCACCATCGACGGCTTGAGCGCGCCTCCAAGGCGAGCGAGGTCCAGCCCGGTATAGACATGCGTGGCGTCGTTGGCGCGGACCAGGATGGCGTGCGAGGTGGCCTGCGGCCAACCCGGCAGGTCGTTGGCCCGGAAGTCGGAGGCGTAAAGCTTTGCGCCGGTGACCTTGGCGACGCCGTCGACACGGCCGGCGCCGGTTGTCGCGGGATTGAACTTGCCGCGTCCGGGTAGCGTCTCGTGGGCTGCGAAGGGAACGCCCGCTGCTGATGCCAGATGTGACAGGCTGACCGAGATGCCTCCCGCCGACAACCACTTCACGAACTCACGTCGCGAAGGCCCCATGATCATATCCTTGTACAGAGTTTCGAGAACATCGGGATGCGGCCGGCATGCGATGTCCGGAGGGCATAGGCGAGCGCCAGCGCGAATCCGTCACGATGCATCATGCGACGATAGAAGGAGCGAGAACCTTTACAACCAATGAATGTGGTGCTCTTGCGCTTCGAATTGTGGTTCGTGCTTGCTTTAAACTCGAATCGAACGGAAGACGGTCCGGCAACAGGGGGCGCAATTCAAATGCAGCAGGATCCGAACGGTGCGTCTTCAGCAACCGGCGCAATGGGCACGACGACATTGTCGCGCCGCCAATTGCTGGATTGCGGTCTCAAAGCCGGCGCGTTGTCGCTGTTCGCAGGTGCGGCGAATGCCCAGCACGCCGTGCACGACCATGCGGGCACGTCCCACAGCGCGGACATGTCGCCGAGCATGGGGCTGGTCGCTGAAACGCCCGTTCCTGCCATGGACCAAGCGCTGGTCGAGCCGGAGGTGCGGCGGTCCGTCAATGGCGTGCTGAGCACGACGTTGCGGGTCGGCTACGCCTATCGCCAGATCGGCGGCGTCAGGCTCTATGTCAGATCCTATGAGGGCGGCAGCCCCGGCCCGACCCTGCGCATGAAGCCCGGCGAAACCCTGCGCATCAAGATGATCAACGATTTGCCGCCGAACCGCGATGGATTGCCGGCCGACATCAGCCATCCGCACCAGTTCAACAACACCAATTTCCACTTCCACGGCGCGCATACCAGCCCGAGCGGAATTTCCGACAACGTCATGCGCTCGATGGCGCCGGGCCGCAGCTACAACATCGAAATCACCCTGCCGGCGGATCACACCAAGGGCACCTATTGGTATCACCCGCATCACCACGGCAGCGCCGACATCCAGATGTCCTCCGGCATGGTGGGCGCCGTCGTCATCGAAGGTGATTTCGCCGACGTCCCCGAGATCGCCACAGCCCGCGAACGGCTCATGGTGCTGACCCAGGTGGTCTACGATTCCAGCGGCATGGTCGAAAATTTCGAGACGCTGTTTCCCGAGACTGCGACGCGCTTTCTCGCCATCAATGGCCAGCGCCGGCCAATGATCGAGATGCGGCCCGGCGAGGTGCAGCGCTGGCGCATCCTCAATGCCGCCTATCAGGACGACATGCTGCTCGACCTGGAAAAGCACGATCTGCATGCGATCGCCTATGACGGCATCCAGCTCGGCGCCATGCAGCCGCTCAAGCAGGTCCTGATCGCGCCCGGCCAGCGCGCCGATATTCTGGTGAAGGCAGGCAGCCCCGGCGCCTACGCCTTCAACGCGGCGCCCTACGACCAGGGCCATCCGTCGCCGGTCGGACCGCTGGCGCGCGTGGTGGTCTCAGGCGCGCCGATGGACATGAAGCTGCCGCGCGCCCTGCCGCCGGCGCCGCTCGCGACCATCAAGGATTCCGAGATCACCAACCGCCGCAAGGTGGTGCTGTCGGCGACCGCGCCCGAGGCCGACGCCGCCGGCCATTGGCAGGAATTCGCGTTCTTCGTCGACGGCAAGAAGTTCGACCCCGCCCGCATCGATCAGCGGGTCAAGTTGGGCGCGGTCGAGGAGTGGACCATCGTCAACACGCATGAGCATGACGACCACGTGTTCCACATCCATACCAACCCGTTCCAGGTGATATCGGCCAATGGTAAGGCGCTGGCGGTGCCGGAATGGCGGGATTCCGTGATCGTGGAGCGCAAGGGCGGAGTGATCGTGTTCCGCTCGCGCTTCATCGATTTCACCGGTGTCTACATGCTCCACTGCCACATGATGAACCATGAGGAGATGGGCATGATGCAGACCGTGGAGGTCTACAAAGCCTAAGCTGCGGGTCGAATTGCGCGAATTTGGCGGCGGACAGGGCTGATCCGGGCGCGGCCGGGCTTCCCCTGGCGGCCCGCATGGCCTATTGACGCTGCAACGCAACAATCCCCCAAAAAGACCCCATGATCCGCCTCGACAACGTCAGCAAGCAAGCCGGCCACCAGATCCTGTTCATCGAAGCCTCCGCCGCCCTCAACAAGGGCGAGAAGATCGGGCTCGTCGGCCCGAACGGCGCGGGCAAGACCACGCTGTTCCGGATGATCGCCGGCGAGGAACTGCCCGACGAGGGGCAGGTCTCGACCGACCGCGGCATTACCATCGGCTATTTCAACCAGGACGTCGGCGAGATGGCCGGCCGCAGCGCCGTGGCCGAGGTCATGGACGGAGCGGGACCGGTGAGTGCGGTGGCGGCCGAGTTGCGCGAGCTCGAGACCGCGATGGCCGACCCTGATAAGGCCGACCAGATGGACGAGATCATCGCGCGCTACGGCGAGGTGCAGCACGCGTTCGAGGAGCTCGACGGCTACGCGCTCGACGGCCGTGCGCGCGAGGCTCTGTCCGGCCTCGGCTTCAGCCAGGAGATGATGGACGGCGACGTCGGAAAACTCTCCGGCGGCTGGAAGATGCGCGTGGCGCTCGCCCGCATCCTCTTGATGCGTCCCGACGTCATGCTGCTCGACGAGCCCAGCAACCATCTCGATCTGGAAAGCCTGATCTGGCTGGAGAAGTTCTTGCACGATTACGAAGGCACGCTGCTGATGACCTCGCACGACCGCGAGTTCATCAACCGCGTGATCTCGAAAGTGGTGGAGATCGATTCCGGATCGCTCACCACCTACGCCGGCAATTACGAGTTCTACGAGCAGCAGCGGGCGCTGAGCGAGAAGCAGCAACAGGCGCAGTTCGAGCGCCAGCAGGCCATGCTCGCCAAGGAGATCAAGTTCATCGAGCGGTTCAAGGCGCGCGCCTCTCATGCGGCTCAAGTTCAGAGCCGGGTGAAGAAGCTCGACAAGATCGAGCGGGTCGAGCCGCCGCGCCGCCGCCAGACGGTGGCGTTCGACTTTCCGGCCGCGCCGCGCTCGGGCGAGGACGTCGTTGCGCTCAAGCAGGTGTTCAAGGGCTACGGCAGCAAGCGGATCTATGACGGGCTCGATTTCATGATCCGTCGCAGGGAGCGCTGGTGCGTGATGGGCGTCAACGGCGCCGGAAAATCGACACTGCTCAAGCTCGTCGCCGGTGCGAGCGAGCCGGACGAGGGCACCGTGGCGGTCGGCGGCAGCGTCAAGATGGGCTATTTCGCGCAGCATGCGATGGATTTGCTCGACGGCGAGCAGACGGTGTTCGAGTCGCTCGAATATGCGTTTCCGACCGCGGGGCAGGGCTCCCTGCGCGCGCTCGCAGGCTGCTTCGGCTTCTCCGGCGACGACGTCGAGAAGCGCTGCCGCGTGCTGTCGGGCGGCGAGAAGGCGCGCCTGGTGATGGCGAAGATGCTGTTCGATCCCCCGAACTTTCTGGTGCTGGACGAGCCGACCAACCATCTCGATCTCGCCACCAAGGAGATGCTGATCGCGGCGCTGTCGGATTTCGAGGGCACCATGCTGTTCGTCTCGCATGACCGGCATTTTCTTAGCGTGTTGTCGAACCGCGTGCTGGAGCTGACGCCCGAGGGTATCCACCAGTTTGGCGGCGGCTACACCGAATATGTCGCGCGCACAGGGCAGGAAGCGCCGGGGTTGCGGTCGTAGCGATGGGCTGTAGCCCGGATGGAGCGCAGCGCAATCCGGGTCAGTCTTCGCGTTCACCGAAGGTGCCAACAATCTCTCCAGATCCTC
This sequence comes from Bradyrhizobium sp. Ken64, assembly GCF_055807555.1. Lineage (NCBI taxonomy): Bacteria > Pseudomonadati > Pseudomonadota > Alphaproteobacteria > Hyphomicrobiales > Nitrobacteraceae > Bradyrhizobium > Bradyrhizobium sp. Ken64. Next base: position 9,261 of record NZ_JBVVPA010000015.1, read on the forward strand.
CCCAACCGGGCGGAAGCACCCCTTTGCGGACGTAGCGATGGAGCGATGAATGTGGCCAGTCTGCCGGCGACGCGACGAGGCCATGCTTGACCGGGTTAAAATGGATGTAGTCGGCGCAGCGTTCAAAGTCCGCATCGTCGCGAATGGTGTGTTCCCAAAATCGCCGTTGCCACAGAGAGAACTCGCCTCGATGGTTGCGGGTGATGGGAGCGCCTGAAGTGGCCAGTTGATGCGTGAAGATACTCTTGATGCGTCGCCATCGGCCGGAGAAATCGGAGTCTGCATCGGGCAGCGTCAATATGACATGCAGGTGATCCGGCAGGACCGCAACCGCTTCGATCTCGAACGGCCTTTCAGCGCGCACCGTTCGGAACGCGTGGCGCAGCTTGTCTACATGATCGACCAACGCGGACGATCGTCGATCATACAGCAAAACCGTGAAGAAGAAGGTCCTGCCAGGAAGAAGATTGCGCCGATAGCGAACCACGCGAGCACCTTCCCGGATTACGCTTCGCTCCATCCGGGCTACAACCAAATTATGTATATTGCAATGTGCTCGCTCGCTTGCTCGTTGAGGGTGCTGCCGCTACGCTTCCTCAAAAAAGGGAGCGAAAGCAATCATGAAACAACTGCGCATCGGCGACATCACCATCGACGCGGTGATCGAGCGGGAGGGGCCGTGGCGGCGGCCGCAGGATTTTTTTCCGGCCTATGACGAGGGTGTGTTCGGGCACCATCTGCCGACGATGGAGCCGGAGGTGTTCGATGCCGCGCGCGGCATGATGGTGATCACCTATCAGACCTTCGTGGTGCGCACGCCGCGCCACACCATTCTGGTCGACACCTGCACCGGCGAGGACAAGGGCCATCCGCCGCCGTTCGATTTTCCGGGCAAGGAGCGCTGGCGCAACGAGCTGTTCGCGCTCGGCATCTCTTTCGAGCAGATCGACTACGTCTTCTGCACGCATCTTCACATCGACCACACCGGCTGGAATACGACCTTGCGCGACGGCCGTTGGGTGCCGAATTTTCCGAATGCGAAATACGTCTTCCACAAGGGTGAATATGCGGCCTGGGAGGCCGAGCACGCCAAGGGCAGCAACCCGCCCGGCACCGTGTTTCGCGACAATTGCCTGCCGATCGTCGAGGCCGGACAGGCGCTGTTGGTCGATGACGACTACGCGCTCGACGACACCGTCACGCTGACGCCGACGCCGGGGCATTCGCCCTGCCATTGCTGCGTGAACATCTTCTCGAAGGGGCAACGCGCGGTGGTCGCCGGCGACCTCATGCATCACCAGATCCAGTGCCGCGAGCCGGACTGGTCGGCCAAGCCGGATTGGGATGCGAAGCAGTCGGCCGTGTCGCGGCGAAAGTTCTTTGCTTCCGTCGCCGACACCGACACGCTGATCCTGCCTGTCCATTTTCCGGCGCCGACGGTCGGGCTGATCAAGCCGCTCGGCGCCGCCTTTGATTACCGTTTCAAACGGGAGTAGGGCGACCGGACGCTCTAGTAAGTGTAGAACATCCGCTGGATTTCCTTGGTGTCGGTCGTCTTGGTCAGTGCCAGCATCAGCAGAATGCGCGCCTTTTGAGGATTGAGCGTATCCGAGACGACGAAGTCGTGCTCGTCGTCCTTGGCCTCGCCGTTGCGCGCGACGATGCCGTTTCCGACACGGCTGCTGCGCACGATCACGACGCCCTTCTTGCGGGCCTCATCGAGCGCTGGCTCGACCGCGGGCCGGGCCAGGCTGCCGTCACCGACGCCGGCATGCACGATCCCCTTGGCGCCGGCGGCGACAAACGCGTCGATCGCAACCCGGTTCATGTTGGCGTAGCCGTAGACGATGTCGACTTGCGGCAGGACATCGAGGCTGGAGACGTCGAATTCGGAGTCCGCGGTGTGCCGGCGCGTCGATTGACGATAGAAGTATGGCTTGTTGCCCTGCATGTAGCCGAGAAAGCCGAGTTCCGGCGTGCGGAAGGTGTCCGCCGTCGAGGTGTTGTTCTTGGTGACGTCGCGAGCCGCGTTGATCTGATCGTTGAGAGCAACGAGCACGCCCTTGCCGACGGCCTCGTGACTACCCGCGAGGATCACCGCATTAAAGAGGTTGATCGGCCCATCCGCGCTGATCGCCGTTGACGGCCGCATCGCGCCGACGACGACGACAGGTTTCTTGCTCTTGACGACGAGGTCCAGAAAATAGCTGGTTTCCTCGATCGTATCGGTCCCGTGCGTGATCACAATGCCATCGACGTCGTCCTGCGCGAGCAGCGTGTTGACGCGCTTGGCAAGCTTGAGCCAGTAGTCATTGTTCATGTTCTCGCTGGCGATCTGGAAAACCTGCTCGCCTTTGACGTTAGCCACCGTTTTCAGTTCGGGGACGGCGTTCAGGAGGGTCTCGATGCCCACCGTGGCGGCGGTGTAGCCGACCACGGTGGTGCTGCTCGCCCCGCTGCCGGCGATGGTGCCGCCGGTTGCGAGCACCATGACGTTGGGCAGTCCCGGGCCCCGCGCGTTCGCGGCTTCAAGTCCGATGAGCAGCGCGAAGAGCATGCTCATTGCCGCGATGAAGTGATGACGCACTCGAGGTTGCCACATCTTGACGTTCCCTTTCCCAGAAAGCCTTGTCGATGCGCCCCGCTTCGCTCAGCACCGCATGATCGGTCAGTCGAGAGCTCCTGTCTAGGGCGACGCTGCTTTCGGATGATTTGGTCTGGACGCCGGCATTGTAAGCACAAACGCGAATGGCCGGGACAAGCCCGGCCATAACAGTGTTCGTCTGGCGATTGCTCGCTAAAGCAGCAGCGAATTCGCGGCGCCTTACGCGCCCATCTCGCACTTCTTCATGAAGCTGTTCTTGGCGGCGCCGGCGAGCGGCTTGCCCTCGGCGCTGACGGCCTTGGGCGCGCAGGCGTCGGCCTTGCACTTCTTCATGAACGAGGTCTTGGCGGCACCAGCCAAGGCCTTGCCGTCCTTGCCGACGGCCTTGCTTTCGCAGGTGTCGTCCGCGAAGGCCGAACCCGCTGCAAAAATGGCAACGATCGCAGCCAGGAAAATCCGCTTCATCATAATTGTCTCCCTAAACCAGAAATGGCGCGCGGATTGGAGCCGGGAATCGTGGCGCAATCAAGCTGGATGAGCGCCTGCCGGCCGGTCTTCCTGGCGATTTTTCGGACGCGGGTGCGACAGGGCCAGCGGCGCCTGCTGCACTGCTCGCTGACCGGGACGGCCGATGCTGCTAGCTTCGGGCGAGTTTAGCCGGAGGGAGCATCGTGATGGAGACCCTGATCGTGAACTTGCCGGATGCCGCTTCTGACCGGCATTCTCACCTGGTTCGACCGCAAGAGATGGAATGGCAGAAGACGCGCTTTCCCGGCTGCGAGGCCAAAACGCTGCTGTTCGATCGCAACAGCGGTCTGATGACGGCCTTGATGCGCTTTGCACCTGGGTCGGTGCTGCCCGATCACGAGCATGTCGGCGTCGAGCAGAGTTATGTCATCGAGGGCGCTCTCGTCGACAACGAGGGGCCGGCCAAGGGGATTGCCTGCAAGGCCGGCGAATTCATCTGGCGCGAGGCGGGCAGCCGGCATGCGGCCTGGTGCCCGGAGGGCGCCCTGATCCTGGCGATCTTCCAGGTGCCGAACAAGTTCTTCGAAGCCGACGGCCGGGTCGTCGATGCCGCCGGTCAGGATTGGGACCAGACTTGGGGGCACACCGACGCGCAACGGGCGGGGAGCGCCTAGCCGATCATACGCCCCGCGCGAGAAGCGCCTTGAAGTCCGCGCGTGCGTGCTGCGCTTCAGCCCGCGCCACCTCGGAGGCGTCGCCGAGGCCGAAATAGCCGTGGATCAGGCCGGGACCTTCATGATGCTTCACCGGCACACCGGCGGCTTCCAGCGCGCGTGCATAGGCTGTGCCCTCGTCGCGGAGGGGATCGAACCAGGCGGTGGTGACGATCGCGGGCGCGACGCCGGCAAGCGAAGTCGCGCGCAGCGGTGAAACGCGCCAGTCGGTCGCGTGCGAGGGATCGGCGAGATAATGGCCGCAAAACCACTCCATTACCGCGCGTGAGAGAAAGTAGCCTTCGGCATTCTCGGCGCGCGAGGGGAAGCGTGCGTTCTCGCGCGCGTCCGCATAACTCCCGAGGACGTCGGTCACGGGGTAGACCAGGAGTTGCGCGGCGAGCTTGATTCCGGCGTCGCGGCAGGCGATCGCGGTGGTGGCTGCGAGATTGCCGCCGGCGCTGTCGCCGGCAACGCCGAAGCGTTTTGCATCGCCGCCAAATTCCGCGACGCGGCCAAACACGTCGCTGACTGCGGCAAAGGCGTCCTCGAACGCGCCGGGAAAGCGTGTTTCGGGCGGGCGCCGATAGTCGACGGAGACGACGACCGCGCCGGTCTCGATCGCAAGGTTGCGTGCTTGCCGGTCGTGGGTCTCGAGGTCGCCCGCGACCCAGCCGCCGCCATGGAAGAACACCACGGTCGGCGCCGGCGTGGTGCCGACCCGGTAGACACGTGCATCGAGCGGGCCGGCGCCGCCTTTCACCTTGATATCCGCGACGATGTCGACCGGTGGCGGCGGTATGGCCGCGCGCGAGGCAGCCAGTGCGCGCAAGGAATCGCGTGCGCTCTGTGGCGTCATGGTCGTGGCATCGCGCATCGGCAGCAGCGGAATGATCTGGGCGATGACGGGGTCGAGCGGCGCGGCCATGTTGGCTTTCATGGGGATCCTCACAGGGTTCTTGGTCTTGCTTGCGGGTTAGCATAAATATTACGCGCCCCATCGGCAACCGCTCGCATGTGGAATGTCGGGGAATGCAATGCCATGGGATGAACGGGCAGGGAGGTCTTAAGGTGGAATTCGAAACGCTGGTCCAGTCGCGCCGCAGCGTGCGCGGCTTCAGGAACGAGCCGGTGCCGCGCGCGGTGATCGAGGCGATCATCGACAGCGCCAAGCGTGCGCCGTCGTCGATGAACACTCAGCCCTGGCACGTCCACGTGCTCACAGGCGGTCCGCTGGAACAGCTGCGCCGACGCAACATGGAGGAAATGGTTGCCGGCGCCAAGGTCAAGCGCGACATCGTCAGCCACGGCGAGTACCAGGGCGTGCACCGGACGCGGCAAGTCGACGTGGCGAAGAAACTATTCGGCGCGATGGGGATCGCGCGCGACGACAAACCGATGCGGCAGGACTGGGTGCTGCGCGGCTTCCGCCAGTTCGACGCGCCGGTCTCGCTGGTCTTGACTTATGACCGCGTGCTCGATCCCGGCGCGGTCTGCCATTTCGATCTGGGTGCGCTCTGCTACGGCATCGTGCTCGCGGCCTGGGACCGCGGGCTCGGCTCGGTGATCAACGGGCAGGGCATCATGCGCTCCGACATCGTGCGCGAGGTTGCGAACATTCCGGAGGACGAGGTGATCATGACCTGCGTCGCGATGGGCTATCCCGACGACAACTTTGCCGCGAACGCCGTTCGCTCCGATCGCGAGGGTAACGACGATTTCGTGCGCTACGTCGGATTCGCCGAGTAGTGCAGGCAGAGGAGATTATTCTCTCGCCGAATTTTTTTGGTGCGGACCGCTCGGCGGCCTCTTGCAATCTCGATCGTGCAGGAGGAACAATGTGCGGACTGAAAGGTTTGATGCTGGCGCGAGGGAATTGATATGCGGCGGCTGGCTAGCCTGGTTCGACGGTTCTTCGGCCCGCGAGTGCGGCGACCGATCGATGATGATCCAAGTCTTCCTTTCACACCCGAAGAGTTCGGCCGGATGATCCGCAGCGGCCGGCACGAGGACATGAAGCTGCTGGCCGAAGGGCTCGCCTGCCGAACTGTTCCGCGCCGCACCAGACATCGCGCCGCGCACTAGACTGGGGTCGAGACGGGTCGCTGCGATCACCTCGTGAGCGCGACCTGCCTGAACGCGGTCAGCAGCGCCTTCTCCAACTTTCCGCTCATCCCGCATAGGATCTCATAGGCCTCGCCGCGTGGCAGCGTCGGCTTGTAGTGCCGATATTCGATCAGGGCCGCGAAGATGTCCGAGATCGTGAGAATCCGCACGATGTCGCCAATGCTCTCGGCCCCGAGCGCATCCGGGTAGCCGCTGCCGTCGAGATATTCGTGATGATGCCGCACGGCATCGAGGATCTCCGGCGAGATATCGTCGTGGTCTTTCAGAAAATCGTAGCCCGCTGCCGGGTGAGTCTCGATCATGGCACGTTCCTCCGGATCGAGACGGCCGGGCTTGTCGAGGATGGCAAGCGGGATCCGGGCCTTGCCGATGTCGTGGAACATGGCCGCCGTGTATAGCCGCTCCAGATCTGACCTGCCGACGCCGAGGCTCAGGCCGAAATCGATGGCGACGCCGGTGACGAGGAGGCAATGCTGATAGGTCCCCTCGTGATGGCGCCGCACCGTCGTGAGCCATTCCGACAGGCCATGCTGGCTGATGCGATCGGCGATCTGGCGGCCGGCTTCTCTGGCGCCGTTGACGTCGACCGGCTGGCCCGATGTCACCGAGGTGAACATCGACGCGATGGCGGTCGCCGCGGTCTCGACTGCATTGTCCGACTGCGCCGCGTGACCTGAGGATGCAGACGCCTCTTCGGCGGGATCAACCAGCGCCGCCAGCAGCTTGATCTTGTCGATCGTCCCGGGAAGGACGAGCGTGGCCCCGAGCGCGTAAGCCTGCGAGATACTCATGTGAGAGGCGTGCTCGACCAGGAAGATGCGCTTCGTTGCCTTCGCGAGCTTTACGGCTCGTTTCTTGATGGCCGCAATGGTGTGGACGTCACGCAATTCCGCACGGATGACGATCGCGAACGGCACCTGGGACAGCTTGGCTTCCGCGTCGAGCCGTTCGCCTGCGACGGCAAACCGTTGCTCGAGAATCGAACAGACGCTCGATAATTTGTCCGAGGAATCAGCCAGCACATGCACGAACGGGCGTGCCGCTTCCTTCTCTCGGATGCCGCCGTCGCCTTTGACGGGGCGGGATATAGTTCGCGCGTTCTGCACGGTTGACCTGAATCATGTTGGAGTTAATTAGGGCTGATGAATCCTTGGGCCTATTTGCTCTGAGCGGCAGCCTGCACAGCGGCTGCCGGTTTCTTCTTGCCGTCTGCGGTGACGAAGTGCACGCCGGCGGTGGTGCCGTCGATCCAGACCAGTTCGCAGCGCCGGTAGGCGAGCCCCGTCGAGGACAGCAGCAGGAAGAATTCCTTGGCCTGGAGCACGTCGAGCGTGCCCTCGACCTCGATCTTCGCACCGCTTTGCGATATGTCGAGCAAAACGCAACTGCGCCGCCAAGTGCCGTCCGAGCCCATCAGATTGACGGGCTGCTTGTGATCCATTTTCACGCGCTGCGCTTTGCGACCGTCGAACTTCATCGGCTAACCCCCATCTTCGCGCCGCAATTTGCCGGATCGCTCGTGTTGGCGCTTGCCGCTATTTGCCCCCATCGCACTGTCCATTGGCTGGTGGACAGAAGCAGCGTCTCGAAGATCCGTTGCGCGCGCTCGCGTTCAGAATAGGAGAGCCTTTTTCCGCTGCGGTTGCTCAGGATGGTAAGGGTGGTCTGCCAGTTCAGCCGCGACGCCCGGCACGCCATGACCAGCCCCTCGCAATCGTCATCGCTCACGACATGCTCGATGATTTCGAGCGGCGCCCCTGAAAGCACCGACAGTGCCGTGAACAGATTGGCCGTCTCGCCACGGATCGCAAAACGGTTCACCGTGGAATCGTTGAGTTTGCCGATGCGGTTGAGGGCGACGATCTCCGGCCTCGCGCTTGCATACTCGGCCCGGCAAGGCCGCTTTGGCGGAGCCGGCTCCGCTTCCGGCACCGACGCCGCGGCGGACGGGGCCGGTGCCTTCCGGGCTGGGGGGGCGGAGAGCAGCTTGCGCACGACCAGGTCGGGCGTACCGGGCCGGAGCACCAGCGCCTTCGCGATCTCGCCGTCCCGGTCGGCCCTGGCAATCAGCGCTGCATAGGCTGCGTCGGAGAATTTCGTTCCCGGGTTCTTGATCAGGGCAAGGCAGATCGGGCCGCCGTGCTTGATCAACGCTTCGGTCACGGTCGGCGCGATGTCGCTGCGGGCGGCGATTGCGCGTCGATGCCACTCGCCACGGGAGTCAATGACAGCCTCGAGATCTGCTGCGGAAAGTGCGCGCGACCTGAGCAACACAGGACATGCCACGTCCGGATTATCGTGCGAGGCGAGACGCCACAATGTTTCGGGAGGGGCGATGTCAAGCTCGGCGAGCGCCGTGCTGAGCTGAACCAGTGCGCTGGTCTCGACCCGTTCCGTCAATCGCAGCAGAACACCGTCGACCACGTTGCTGAGCAATTCCCGGCACTGGTCACGGCTGCCAATGAGCAACTGCACCATGCCGGAGAGAATGCGTGCGCAACGCTCCGCCGGGCACGTTGCGACCGTCTCTTCCAATTCAGCAAGAATATCAGCAGGCGAATTTGCCATCATGGCAGGAGCCTGACCTAAAATTAATTTGGACTATAGAACTGCGCCTATTCCGCTCGACAGACGTTAATTTGAAATTTGGATTTTGCTCGTCTAGGTATATGTGCACCGCTGGGTACACGGAAAACGCTATCGAAAATTGGCGAGATTTGATGCGCCGGCTTGTCCTTGGACTTCGACGCTCGCCAACTGGTCAACATAGTTCGAAGTGATTCTTTCAGACTTAAGGGACACCGGAACGGGGAAGTTGGGCCGGCATCGTCGCTGGACGCGCGTGTGTTGCGACGCGAAGTTTCACATTTGCCATGAACAGAACTGATGATGCGCCGACGCTGGCGCCGAAGGTATTTCGTTTCACCGACGTCGATGACTTTCGAAGTGCCATTCGAGGCCTGAACTTCGAGTTCACGCCTTTCGTACGGAGGATTTCGGCCGAGCAGACCATTCTGTCGCTGCCCGGCTGCGACGTGAATCTGACGCGGGCATTTCCGCGGGTCGTCGACGCACAGCTCGTCGAGAATTGTACCGCGATCGGATTCACGATGGACGATTTGGACGTGCCGGTGCGATTCAACGGCACGCAGCGCACACGACCCGTCATCGTCATCGGCAGCGGCGGCGCGGCTTACACCACCATCGAGGAGGTGCAGCGGCAAATCGCCTCGGTGGTGTTCAGGCCGGAAGTGACGGATCGCGGCTGGCCACAAGCAGCCCTCTGCTTCAACATCTTCGAAACGACCGCCGCGGGCTTGAACCGGCTCCGCGGTGTGGTTCGGGAGGTGCTGGCAGCCGCTTCGGAGCCGGTCGATGCGCCCGACGTGCCGCTGAAGGCTGCCGCCATGAGGGAGACCCTGCTCGGCGCTGTGGACGCAATTTTCGAAAGCATCGTTCCTGCGCGATGGACCCTGCGCCCCAATGACGAGCGGAAATTCAAGGTCTTTCAGGACATCCGCGCGCTGCTTTCCGACGACCTCTCGCAGCCCATCTACAGCGACGAGATCGCGCGCACGCTCGGCTTGTCCGTTCGCACCATGCACGACGTCGTCCGCCGCTATCGCGGCATGAGCCTGCACCGCTATCTACGCCTGCGGCGGCTGTGGCTGGTGCGTCAGCGGCTGCTCGCCGGTGCCGACAGCGTCAAGGCCGTCGCGCTGGCGTTCGGCTTCTGGCATCTCGGCGACTTCTCCAGAAGCTATCGTGACCAGTTCGGCGAGACACCGTCGCAAACGCTTGAATGCGGACGGCGCAACTAGGGCGTCAAAACGTTGCGGCCGGTCTGATGATCCGTGCTATACTACCGGCCATGAGCAATCGCATCCTCGTCCTCTACGGTTCCTACCGTTCCGACCGCATGGGCATCCGCCTCGCGAATTTCGTCATCGATCGCCTGCGCGCCCGCGGCGACGACGTCGTGTTCATCGACGCCAAGGCGATCGGCCTGCCGATGCTCGATCGCATGTACAAGGAATATCCCAAGGGCTCCGCACCCGAGGCGCTGGAGAAGCTGGCCGGAGAGATCCGCGGCGCGGACGGTTTCGTGTTCGTCACCGGCGAATACAATTGGGGCATTCAGCCGGGCCTGAAGAATCTCACCGACCACTTCCTCGAGGAGTGGTTCTGGCGTCCCGCCGCGATCGTGAGCTACTCGGCCGGCCGCCTGTCCGGCGCGCGTGCCTCGACTGCCTGGCATGGCACGTTGTCGGAGATGGGCATGGTGGTGGTGTCGAGCACCATCGGCGTCGGCCCGATCGCTCAGACGCTGTCTGAGGCGGGCGAACCGATCGGCGAGGGCGGCAAGGCGCTCGAACGTTCGTTCCCGCGCTTCGCCGACGATCTCGCCTGGTGGATCGAGGCGGCCAAGGCGCAGCGGGCGCGCAAGGCGCCGCCTTATTGACGGTCCCGTAGCCCGGATGGAGCGCAGCGCAATCCGGGGCCGACGGTGTTTGCGGCACGATTCCCGGATTACGCTTCGCTCCATCCGGACTACGAATGTGGAGTGCTAGGCCGACCTGACCTCACCGAGGAAGCGATCGAACTGTCCGGCGAGATCGCGTGACTGCGACGAGAGTTGTTCGGCTGCGCCCAGCACCTCCCTCGCGGCCGTACCGGTATCGTCGGCGGCGCGCTGCACGCCAGATATGTTGGTGTTGACCTCCTGGGTGCCGCGCGCGGCCTCCTGGACGCTGCGGGCGATCTCCTTGGTCGCTGAGCCCTGTTCCTCGATCGCGGCCGCGATCGCGGTGCCGATCTGGTCGATCTCGCCGATCACGTCGGCGACGTTGCGGATCGCTGTCACGGTCTCGTCGCTCGCGGCCTGGATCGCCGAAATCTGCTCGGAGATTTCGGTGGTCGCCTTGGCGGTCTGGCCCGCCAGCGATTTCACCTCGGCAGCAACCACGGCAAAGCCGCGGCCGGCATCGCCGGCGCGGGCGGCCTCGATGGTCGCGTTCAGCGCCAGCAAATTCGTCTGCTCGGCGATGCTCTGGATCAGCGTCACGACGTCACCGATCTTCTGCGCGCCCTCGGCCAGCGCACGGGCGGTGTCGCCGGTGCGGCGGGCGTTGTCGACGGCGCGGGCCGCGATCTCGGTGGACTGGGCCACTTGACGGCCGATCTCCGAGATCGAGGAGGTCAGCTCTTCGGTGGCGCTTGCGACGGTCTGCACGTTGCTCGATGTCTGCTGTGAGGCGGCGGCGACGACCGCGGCCTGGCTATTGGTCTGGGCCGCCGTCGAGGTCATCGACTGCGCCGTGCTCTCCATGGTGGAGGAGGCTTTCGACAGTCCGCCGACGAGCTCGGTGACCTTGGCTTCGAACGCGCGGGTGATCCCGTCGAGCGCCTGTGCGCGGCGCATCTTGCCGTCGTTCTCGGCCTGCTTCTCCGCCGCGAGGCTGTCGGCCCGGATCATGTTGTCCTTGAAGACCCGGACAGCCGCGGCCATCGCGCCAATTTCATCGGAACGCTCGGCACCGGGAATCTCTTCCGCGACCTCGCCGTCGGCAAGCCGCGACATCCGCGTCGTCAGGTTGACGATCGGGGCGCAGACGCGGCGGCGGACCGTGACGATGAGGCCGGCGCTGGCGATCAGCACGGCGAGGAGGCCCGCGAGTGCGACGGTGAAGCTGGTGTGGGCGGCGGCCGAGGCACCGGCGAGAATCTGCTCGGCGTTGTCGTAAAAGGCGTCGCGGACCTCGATGATGGTGCTGAGGCCGCGCTGCGTGGCGGTGTAATAGGTGTCCATGTCGTGTTCGTACTTGCCGCTGACCGCACCCTCCTTCACCAGCTTGAGCTCGCGGCCGAACTCCTCGATGTAGATCGCGTTGAATTTCTCCAGTGCGGCGGCGACGTTCGCCGGCGTTGCGGGATTGCCGCGCAACTCCAGCAGCGACATCACGATCTGATCGTTGCGGCCCTGCGAGCGGCTGATCTCGGCCTTCTCGGTGTCGGTCGCCGGCTTCTTGCCCCCGACGAGATTCTTATGCAGGCTCGAATTGAAGCCGCCGACGTCGCGCAGCGTCATCGCGATGTTGGCGTAGCTGGCCTGCCGGTAGGCGTCGCCGTTGAGGATCGCCATGCGGCGAACCTGCTCGTTGAGCAGCGCGGTCACGCCGGCGTTGAGCACGGCGTTGTCGGCGACGATCTTCTTGGCCGCGTCCTTGCGCGCCTCCGGCGGGCCCGACATCGCCTTGTCGATGGCCTCGCGCAGCGACGTGAATTTCGAATTGATGGCGTCGATGTTGCCGCCGGTGGTGTTGCCGTCGTCGAACGGGCCGGGCAGGTCCTTGCGCAGCGCGTTCATCCTGTCACGGGCGGCATCGGTCTGCTTGCGCAGCTTGCCCTGCTCGGCAAGCATCGCCGGGTCGACGGCGGGAGGGCCATAGAGGATGTTGGTGGAAAAGCCGCGCTCGGGATTGAGGTAGCGCGGGATGTCGCTGACGGCGCGAACGATCGCCAGCCGCCCCTGGGCTTCGGTGATCCGCTCCATCGTGTGGTATTTCGTCACGGCGACGTAGACGGCGAGGCCGCCGCCCACGGTCGAGAGCGAGACGATAGCGGTGGTCAGGAGCGTACCGATTTTCATGATTCTGTCCGGCAACTGGCGCGGGAAATTATTCGCACGGACAATAGGCAGGCGATGTTAATCCCGGGTTTACGCTGGCGGCCGCGGTCACTTGGGCTGTCGGTCAAGGGCCGCGAGGATATCGAGCGTTGCCTGATCACGCCCGCCCGAAAAATACCGGGCGAGCGCCTCGTCGAAAACGGGCTCATCGGACACCGCGTCGAACAGCGTCATCGACGAGCGGAATTTGGCGTCATCGGGCGCGCCGAGGATGGCGTTGATGGACCGGCCTTCGACGGCAAGCACGAGCTTCGTGCATTCGATCAGGCGCAGACCGAGGAGGGGGTGGGCGAGATAGGCCTTGGCCTCGGCCCGGGAGGCGATGGCGTAGCGCTGCGACATGGCGCTGGAGCCGAGACCGGCGATTTGGGGGAAGACGAACCACATCCAGTGGCTCTGCTTTCGGCCCCGGGTCAGCTCCCCCTGGATGTCCCGATAGACCGGGTCCTGGGCCCGGACAAAACGTTTGAGATCGAAAGGATCGGTCATAAGATACCTTGGAATGGCCTGCCGGAGCCTTGCCGGACCCTTGCCGGCCGCGATTATGCCTAACTTTTGGCTCCCAATGTGGTAGCTGGTATAGAATCTCTGGGTGGGGGTGGGTCCCCCCGGGGTCGATTTTGGGGAGCTGATGGTTTCCGACCGGGCACAAGCCGAGAGGCTATTGTCGCGCCGCCGTATTGGGCGAGCCGAGACGATATTGCTGTCTCTGGCCGCCGTCGCGCTGGCACTGGGCGCCGCCGCCTGGGTGGCGGATATCGGCGGTTCCGCCTCGCTGGTCACCGCCGCACTGCCGCCGGCCAATGCGCCTTCATTCGATGATCGTTTCGCTTCGGCGTCGAGCAACCCGCCCGCCCGCGAGCTCGGCCTGCGGACGCTGGAGCGCTCCGCGTTAAAGGCGGTCCAGCTCAAATTGCGGGATGCCAAGGCGATGCTCGCCCAGAAGCTCCAGGGCGACGACTGGCGATCCAGCCTGACCGACGACGACCGGCACATGTCCGAGGAGACGAGACTCTCGCAGCGCGCCGACGCCATCCCGATGCCGCGCTCGCGCCCGCCCCAGGCCGACATCTCCGCCCAGATCGCCTCAAGCCAGGCTTATGCCGAGACCAATCCGCGGGTCGACAACCGCAACTTCTTCGAAAAATTCACCGACAAGATCAGGCTGGCCTCGCTCACGCCCGACAGCGGCCTGTTCGGCAAGGCGCCGGATCTCGCCGCGCTCGGGTACGATTCGCGCACCGCGGTCTACGACATCTCGGCCAAGGCGCTCTACCTGCCGAGCGGCCTCGCGCTGGAAGCGCATTCCGGCATGGGCGCGCTGATGGACGACCCGGAGCACGTCGACCAGCGGATGGTTGGCGCGACCCCGCCCGCGACCTACGATCTCAAGCCGCGCGAAAAGCTGTTTCACGGCGTCCGCGCACTGCGCTTGACGCCCACCGAGGGCACCAGCGCGCTCGGCCGCGTCGGCCTGCTCACCCACAATTACATGCTCGGGCCTCGTGGCGACTCCAACGGCTGCGTGTCGATCAAGGACTATGATCGGTTCATGAAGGCCTACGACAACGGTGAGTTCAACCGTCTGGTCGTGGTGCCGCGGCTGACCCCATCGGCGACCGCTTCGCAGCGCGCGAGCACCGAGTCCTGATATCTGCTCCGGATATTTGCCTGCCACGGCGGGGCTGCCGTTTTCCCTTCGTTAAGCCGTCATCGTCCAGAAGCAGCCCATGAGTGATCCGCAAAGTGAGTGATCCGCAAAGTTCCGAGACCCCGCTGCGCACGACGTTCAAGATCAAGCTGAACGGCGACACGCTGGCGATCGCGACCGTCGGCCAGGCCTATCAATTCCTCACCAACTTCAAATCGGTCGAGTGGATGGAATTCCGCTCGCTGCATGAAGATGCGGTCGCGGCGCTCGAGGGCGCAGCCGAGAACGCCATGCTCGTGGTGCAGGCGACCAACGCCGTGCGCGCGCTGTTCGTGAGCGCCAAGCTGCTCTGAGCGTGACGCGGTAGATATTTGGGGGGATTCCCGGATTGCGCTGCGCTCCATCCGGGCTACCGCTCACGGCTTGGACTCCGCTATAGGGACAGCGAGGTCGCCTTCAAGCCGATACATTGAAACATAATTCAGGGAGAGACCCATCATGAAACGCCGTACATTCCTCAAGGGCGGCGCGGTTGCCGGCGCGACGACGCTGGTTGCTGCACCTGCGATCGCGCAGAGCGCGCCGGAGATCAAATGGCGCCTGACGTCGAGCTTCCCGAAATCGCTCGACACCATCTACGGCACCGCTCAGACTTTCGCGAAATATGTTGCCGAGGCCACCGACAACAAATTCCAGATCCAGACCTTTGCGGCCGGCGAGCTCGTCCCCGGCCTGCAGGCGCTCGATGCCGTCAGCACAGCCTCTGTCGACATGGCGCAGACTCCGCTCTATTTCTACATCGGCAAGGAGCCGGCGCTGGCCTATGCGACCGGCGCGCCGTTCGGCATGAACCATCGCCATCAGGAGTCCTGGTGGCATTTCGGCGGCGGCGCCGACCTCACCAACGAGGCGCTGAAGCCGTTCAAGGCGCATGCCATCCTCTGCGGCAATTCCGGCACCCAGATGGGCGGCTGGTTCCGCAAGGAGATCAAGACCGTCGACGATCTCAAGGGCCTGAAATTCCGCATCGCCGGCATGGGCGGTCATGTGCTGGCGCGGCTCGGCGTGGTCCCACAGCAGATCGCGGGCGGCGACATCTATCCGGCGCTGGAGAAGGGCACGATCGACGCGGTCGAATTCGTCGGCCCCTATGACGACGAAAAGCTCGGCTTCCAGAAGGTCGCCAAATACTACTACTTCCCGGGCTGGTGGGAGGGCGGCGCGATGCTGCACATGATCGTCAACGACGAGAAGTGGGCGTCGCTGCCGAAGCAGTACCAGGCGATCGTCAACCAGGCCGCGTCGGCGGCGGGCGCCTGGATGCTCGAGAAATACGACAGCGTGAATCCGGCGGCGCTGAAGCGGCTGATCGCCAATGGCGCGGAGCTGAAGGCGTTTCCGCAACCCGTGCTGGAGGCTTGCTACGCCGCGACCCAGGAGCATCTCAACGAGCTCGCCACCAAGAGCGACCTGTTCAAGCGCACCAAGGAAAGCCACGACGCCTATATGAAGGAGCTGCTGTTCTACACGCAGATCGCGGAGAATTTTTACGACAATTACCTGCTCGGCAAGATGCGCAACAAGGCTTGATCACAAGAGGGCGCGGTGCTCACGCCGCGCCCGGCTTCGTAGCCCGGATGGAGCGCAAGCGTAATCCGGGGTCTCGCACGTCAAGGGCAGTGCCCCGGATTGCGCTGCGCTCCATCCGGGCTACCGATTCATGAAACCTTACGCCGTGCTGAGGCCTAACTTCGCATAAATCCGCCGTGCATAGGCGCCGAACGCGTCCGTCGTCTTCAGCGGCAGAGCCCGCGGGAAGGGCAGGTCGATCGGGAAATAATCGGCCATCTTCGCCGGGCCCGCGGTCAGCACGGCGCAGTGCGAGGACAGGAACACGGCCTCCTGGATCGAGTGCGTGATGAAGATGATGGTCTTGCCGCTTTCGCGCCAGATCCGCAGCATCTCCAGATTCATCTGCTCGCGCGTCAAGGCGTCGAGCGCACCGAACGGCTCGTCCATCAGGATCAGTTTCGGGTCGTGAATGAAGGCGCGCGCGATCGCGGTGCGCTGCTGCATGCCGCCGGACAGCTCTCGCGGATATTTCTGCTCGTAGCCGGCAAGCCCCACCAGATTGAGCAGATCGCGCGCCCGCTCGCGCGCGGCCTTCATCGGCAGCCCGACGATCTCCGCCGGCAGCAGCACGTTGTCCAGGATCGTCCGCCATTTCAGCAGCAGCGCCTGCTGGAACACCATGCCGATGTCGCGGGTCGGATCGAACGGGCTTTTGGCATTGCCGATCTTCACCGTGCCGCCGTCGGCGCCGTGCAGGCCGGCCAAAATCTTCATCACCGTGGTCTTGCCGCAGCCGGACGGGCCGACCAGCGAGACCAGCTCACCCTCCTGCACGTCCATCGTGACGTCGGACACCGCCAGGAATTCGGCGCCGCCGCTGCGATAGACCTTGCGGACGCCTTGCAGGCTGATGAAGGGGTTTGAGCTCATGCCAGCCATTTATCCAAGTTTGCGGCCACGAACGCGTCGTCGCTGAGGTCGGAATGCTCGCGGTACACGCGCTCGATCTCGTCCTTCTGGCCGGGGCTGAGGCCCTCGTTCGGATCGAGGCACCACAGGCCCTGCATCAAGCCCTGCCGTCGCAGCACCTCATGGCAGCCGGCAATGCAGCCGTGAAAATCGTTGGCGACGTCGAAGAAGGCGCTGTTGCAATCGGTGACGCGGGCATCGAGCGCGAGCAGATCGGCCGGGACGCTGTCCTTGTGCCGTGCCGCCTTGCAGCGCTCGAATTGCTTGATCGCGCTCGCCGTCCACACCGACCAATGGCCGAGCAGGCCGCCCTTGAAATAAGTGCGCGTGGTGATTCCGTTGTCGCGGAGGTCGAACGGCAGCATCAAATCGAGCAGGATGTGGTCGTCATTGCCGGTATAGAGCGCAACGCGGTCGAGCGCGCCGGCCGCCGCGACGCCGCGCAGAACATCAAGGGTCCGGTAGCGGTTGAACGGCGCGATCTTGATCGCGATGACGTTGTCGATCGAGGCAAAGCGTTGCCAGAACCGGCTCGACAGGACGACGCCGCCGACGGCCGGTTGAAGATAGAAGCCGACCAGCGGAATTTCGGCGGCGACCGCTTCGCAATGCGCGATGATCTCGTCTTCGGACGCACCCTTCATCGCAGCGAGACTGAGAAGCCCTGCGTGGTAGCCAATGTCGCGCGCGGTGCGGGCTTCAGCGGTCGCCTGCCTGGTCGGACCGGCGAGGCCCGCGACCATCGCCAGCGGACGTTTGGTCCAGTTCGCCGCCGTCTCGGCGGCGAGCTCGAGCACGGGACGATAGAGGCCGACATCGCGGATCGCGAACTGCGTGGTGTGCACGCCGACCGCGAGGCCGCCGGAGCCCGCGTCGATGTAATAGCGCGTCAACGCGCGCTGATGCGTCTTGTCGAGCTGGCGTTCTGCGGTGAGCGCGAGGGGATGTGCCGGCAGCACGGTGCCGTCGGCGATCAGCTTGCGGATCTCGCTGTTGATCTGGCTGTGGTGCATGATGTCCTATCCGAATTCAGGGCCGGCGACGGCGAATGGCATGTCCTCACCCGCGGCGGTGGCGGGGCCGAACCGCATGCGCTGGAACGGCCGTTCGATGCTCCAGCCCGATGCGGTCAATCCGTCAGGGAACGCGGCTTGCGACGCGACGGCATCGAGCAGCAGCGGCGCGGTCTCCGATTGCGCGATGGCATCGACCAGGGTCAGCGCGGCTGCCGCGTCGTCGGCCAACAGCGGGCCGATGTGGCGGGCGGTGCGTCCGTCGCGCACCAGCGCAATGGCGCCGTTCGCGGAGACGATGCGTGAGCCGGGACGCTGCGCGAAGTTGGAGAGCAGGGCGGTTCGATCGAGGCTCGTGGCGCGCCGGTCACGCGCGCAGAGCGCGTCGAGCGTCGCGGATGAAGGGGCCTGCCCGGACGCGGAAGGTGATTTCACCAGCCTGAGGCGGCGCAATTGCAGGGTCGGCGTGAACCCGAGCGGCCCATAGACGGCAGCACCGTCGGGTGTTGCGTCGAGCCAGCTCGTCAGGCCGTTCCTGCGGGCGGTTTCCAGGCAGGCATCGACGAGGCGCGTTGCAAGGCCGCGGCGGCGATGGGTGCCTGATACCAGCACCATGCTGATCCAGGCGCTTTTGCTGGAGTAGGGCAGCAGGGCCGCGGTTGCCACCAGCCGTCTGCCGTCGCGAATGCCGAACACGATTCCATCGTGCAGGAAGATGCGCCAGTCCTCCTCGGTCTGGTTCCAGTGTGCTTCCGTCGACAGCACGAGCCCGGCGATCGCATCGTCGACGCCGAGCTTGATGATGGCCGGAGCGTCAGTAGCGTCCATCGCGCACCTCGTATTTGGTGGGCTTGCCGAGGCTCGGCATGGCACGGGACACCCAATCCGCCGTCCAGGCGATCAGCTGCTCGGTGTCGACGACGGGTAGGCCGAACAGCTCGACGGCCTTGGACGTGTCGGTCAGCCACGCCGTCGGCTCTTCGTTTCCCGTCAGCACCGGCGTACGGCCGAACCTCGCGCCGAATCTCGCTGCGAGATCGCGCACCGCCAAGATCTCGTGACCGCTGACATTGATCGGCGAGGTTGGCGCCGTGCAATGCGCGAGACAGCGCAGTGCCTGGGACGAGGCATCGCCCTGCCAGATGACATTGACATGGCCGATGCTGACGTCGATCGGCGTGCCCGTGAGCACTTTCGATGCGATATCGTGGAGCACGCCATAGCGCATGTCGATCGCGTAATTGAGGCGGAACAGCCGCCCGGGCGTTCCGAACTTGCGCGAAAAATACTCGAACATGCGCTCGCGGCCGACACACGACTGGGCGTACTCGCCGGGCGGATTGGGCGCCATGTCCTCGTTCGAGCCTTTGCCGTCGACCGGGACAAAAGGATAGATGCAGCCGGTCGAGAACGCCACGATCCGCGACGACGGGAAGGCCTGTGCGACCAGCGCCGGCACGTGCGCATTCATCGCCCAGGTCAGTGACAGATCGCCCTCCGCGCCGAATTTGCGGCCGGCCATGAAGACGATGTTGGGCGCCTTCGGCAGCGCCTGGATCGCGGTCTCGTCCATCAGGTCGCAATTGATGGTCTCGACGCCGCGCGCGTGCAGCCAGTCCTTGACGCCGGCGTCGCTGAAGCGGGCGACGCCGATGACGCGGCGATCGCGCGCTGCGGCTTTGGCAAGCCCCGCCAGCGTGGGCCCCATCTTGCCGGCGACTCCGAGGATCATGATGTCGCCCTCGACCCTGGCGAGGTCGTCGATCAAGGCCTGCGTCGGCCGGCACAGGAGATCGTCGAGGGCGGCGATATCGGGGATGGTCTTCGGCAGTGTCTGGCGGGTGAGCAGCATGGTTGTGGTCCTTGGTCTTGGCTTTGCCGTTCAAGTCGGTGTTGCGTCACCGACCACGAACATGCGTTCGAGGACGAGCACGAAGCCGTAAAGCGCGACGCCGAGCAGCGTCAGCAGCACGACTGCCATCACCATCGCGGGCGTGTCGAGCGACGACTGCACCTGGATCATGAGGTAGCCGAGCCCGCGCTCGGAGGCGATGAACTCGCCGACGATGGCGCCGGCGACCGCGAGGATGGCGCCGACCTTCATGCCGGAGAAGATGTAAGGCAGCGATCCCGGCAGCTGGATCTTGCGGAACAGCGTCCAGCGCGAGCCGCGCAGCGATTTGACGAGGTCGAGCAGATCCGGCTCGACCTCGCGCAAGCCCCGCGCGGTGGTGAGCAGGATCGGGAAGAAGCAGATGCTGAAGGCGATCAGGATGTTCGGCACGATGCCGTAGGAGAACCAGACGATGAGGAGCGGGCCGAGCGCGACCTTCGGGATCATGTTCAGCGTGACGAACAGCGGCAGCAGCACGAGGCTGATCAACGGTGCCCAGCTGAAGATGACGGCCAACGCGACGCCGACGAAGGCGCCGAGCGCAAAGCCGCCGAGGATCTCGATCGCCGTCACCAGCGTATTGGCGCCCCAGGCGTAGCTCGCGGTTCCCAGCGTCTGGATTGTCGCGAGCGGCGAGGGCAGGATGAACTTCGGCACGTGGAAGGCATCGACCAGGACCTGCCAGAGCACGAGCACTGCGAGGTGCACGATCAGGACGATCGCAAAGCTGCGCGTATTGCGGGCGCCGTCTCCTGTCACCGGTTGCTCCCTGTTGCAGCGGCCACCTTGCCGCTGGTCGCCAAGCCTAACCGGCCTCGAACGAAGTTTCAACCAGTTGGTTGATTACGGCCGGAGCGAATGCAGCACGAGATCGGCGACGTGCCGGCGGCGGGCGCGGCGCGCGGCCCGGCTCGACAGGTCCTTGCCGAAGATCGCCGACAGCGTCGGCGTGTTCGAGAGATAGAAATAGCTGAGGCCCGCGATGGAGATATAGAGCTGGATCGGGTCGATCCCCTTGCGGAACATGCCGGCGCGGACACCCTCGTGAAGGATGTGGGACACGCTCTTCACCAGCGGCGAATGCATCGCCTCCAGCCGCGTCGAGCCGCGGACATGGCGGGCACCGCCGCGGTTCTCGTCGTTCAGAAGCACGATGAAATCGGGGTTTGTTGCGAGGTAATCGAACGAGGCCTCGATCAGTTTCCGGATCGCCTTTTCCGGCGGCAGGCCTTCGAGATTGAGCTGGCGCTCCTGTTCGCGAATATCGGCGTAAACCCATTCGAGGACAGCAAGATAGAGCGCATCCTTGTCGCCGAAGTAATGGTAGACGAGCTGCTTGTTGACGCCGGCGCGCGCCGCGATCTCGTCGACGCGGGCGCCGGCAAAGCCGTGCCGGGCGAACTCCTCGCGCGCCGCGGTGAGCAGCTTCTTGCGGGTGGCGACCGGGTCGCGCCGCTGCGGCACGGTGTCGCCTGAACGTTTTGCGAGCATTTCCAACCAAACAGTTGACAAGTGGAGGGCGGCCTTGTTGCATTGGTATCCTCACAGGGGGAGAGCGACAAGCCGGGTCGCGGGCAATGAGGAGAGATGCGATGAAGCGTTTGCAGGCGGCGGGCTTGGCCCTGGCTGTGGCCCTGATGCTCGGATCACCAGTCGTGCCCGCGACCGCGGGCGAGGCGGTCAATCTGATCCTGAACTGGGCACCGACGGCCGATCACTCGCCCTATTATTACGCCAAGGCACAAGGTTGGTACGAGAAGGCGGGCATCGATCTGACCATCGAGGTCGGCAAGGGCTCCGGCGTCTCCGCCGCCAAGGTCGGCTCCGGCGGCTCGCCCTTCGGCGTCGCCGATCTCGCCACCATGCTGGTCGCGAAGAGCAAGGGGGCTGACGCCGTTGCCGTGATGAGCGTCTACGCCAACACCGGACAGACCTTCTACTGGCTGAAGAGCTACGGCGTGAACGGGGTGAAGGATTTTGCCGGCCACAAGATCGGCAATCCGCCCGGGGACGCCTCGCGTGTGATGTGGCCGGCCTTCGCCAAGGCTGCAGGGCTTGCGCCCGACTCGGTCGGCTTCGTCAATGTCGGGCCGACGGCGAAGATCGCCGCGCTGAAGAGCCATACCGTCGACATCATCAGCGACTTCTACAACGAGCACGATTTGAAGGTGATCGAGTTCGGAGCCGATCTCGGCTACGTCAATTGGAAGGACATTGGGCTCAATCCTTACGGCAATTCGCTGATCGTCAACGGCGGCTATCTGCAGAAGAACCCGAAGCTGGTCGAGGAGTTCGTGCGGGTCACGCAAAAGGCGTTCGCGACTTGCGTCGCAGACGCCGCGCCCTGCCTGAAGGCGCTGCTCGACCAGGTCTCCGGTCTCGACAAGGAGAACCAGGAGCGCCAGTGGGAGCGCATCAAATTCCTGATGACGGACGAATTCACGACGACGAAGGCGCTCGGCTGGATCGACGGCGAGCGGATGAAGAAGGACTACGAGCTGGTCCAGACCTATCTCGGCATGGAGAAGCCGTTCGACGTCACGACGGCGTTCACGACCAGGATGCTCGACCCCGCCATCAAGATGGACGCGAGCAAGGTGAAGAAGTAGGGGGGCTCTCGTGCCCCGGACGCAGCGCAGCGCCTCTTCGGCTCTGCGCAGCAGCGTTGCACGCTGCAGCGCGTCCGGGACACGAGCGGGCCGACCAGCCCCCCCCCCACGTAACCCCACGGAGAAATTAACCGGCCATTAACCATATCGGCGGCATCGTTAACCATTCAATAACAGGGAACGAGTCGGCC
Source organism: Bradyrhizobium sp. Ken64 (assembly GCF_055807555.1). Lineage (NCBI taxonomy): Bacteria > Pseudomonadati > Pseudomonadota > Alphaproteobacteria > Hyphomicrobiales > Nitrobacteraceae > Bradyrhizobium > Bradyrhizobium sp. Ken64. Next base: position 31,761 of record NZ_JBVVPA010000015.1, read on the forward strand.
GCTATGGAGGCTGCAGTAAAACCTCAACGCCAAATGGTTCGCCTGCGCGGGCGCTCCTATGTGGCCTTCGTGTTCGTGCCGACGGTTCCCATCCAGGACTGGCTGCAGGAGATCGACACCACCATCGCGCGCTCGCCGGGCTTCTTCGCCGGCCGCCCCGTGGTGATCGACCTGTCCTCGGTCGATCTCAGCCAATCCGGCATCGGCCATCTGCTCACCAGCCTTCAGGACCGCAACATCCGCGTGCTCGGGATCGAAGGCGTGAATGAGGGCCGGCTGACCCCCATGATGCCGCCGCTACTTTCGGGCGGGCGGAGCTGCGTCATCGAACCGAGCGCTCCGAAGAAGCCCGAGGCGAAGGTCGAGACCAAGCCGACCTCCTTGCTGCTCGAAAGCCCGGTGCGGTCGGGCCAGACCGTGATCTTCCCCGAAGGCGACGTCACCATCTTGGGCTCGGTCGGCTCCGGCGCCGAGGTCGTCGCCGGCGGCTCCATTCACATCTACGGCGCGCTGCGCGGCCGCGCCATGGCGGGCGTGAACGGGCACACGAGCGCACGCATCTATTGTCAGAAGATCGAGGCCGAACTGCTTGCAATCGATGGCTTTTACCAGACCGCCGACGATATCGACGGCGCCTTGCGCGGCAAGCCGGCTCAGGCCTGGCTGCAGGGCAACACCATGCGAATTACTGCGCTGAACTGACCAGAAGGAGATTTTGAGATGGCCAAGGTACTGGTCGTGACGTCAGGCAAGGGAGGCGTCGGCAAGACGACGACGACCGCCGCACTGGGGGCTGCGCTTGCGCAACGCGGCGAAAAGGTCGTGGTCGTCGATTTCGACGTCGGCTTGCGCAACCTCGACCTCGTGATGGGCGCCGAACGCCGCGTCGTGTTCGACCTCATCAACGTGGTGCAGGGCGTCGCAAAGCTGCCGCAGGCGCTGATCAAGGACAAGCGGCTGGAGAACCTCTGGCTGCTGCCGGCCTCGCAAACCCGCGACAAGGACGCGCTGACGGAAGAGGGCGTGGGCAAGGTCATCGACGATCTGCGCAGCCGTTTCGACTGGGTGATCTGCGACAGCCCGGCCGGCATCGAGCGCGGCGCCTCCATGGCGATGCGCTTTGCCGACGAAGCCGTGATCGTCACCAATCCCGAAGTCTCCTCGGTGCGCGATTCCGATCGCATCATCGGCATGCTCGATTCCAAGACGGTGCGGGCCGAGAAGGGCGAGCGGGTCGAGAAGCACATTCTCATCACCCGCTACGATCCCTCGCGCGCAGCCCGCGGCGAGATGCTGACCATCGAGGACATCCTCGAAATTCTTGCAACGCCCTTGCTCGGCATCATTCCGGAGAGCCAGGACGTGCTGCGCGCCTCCAACGTCGGCACGCCCGTGACGTTGTCGAACGCGGAAGGCGCACCGGCGCGGGCCTATATCGACGCGGCGCGGCGGCTCTGCGGCGACACCGTGCCGATGCAGGTGCCGACCGAGCGCAAGGGCTTCATGGACCGCCTGCTGCGACGGAGGGCCGCATGAGCATGGGTCTGCTTCGGCTTCTCCGCGGCAACAAGGCCTCTGCACCCGTCGCGCGCGAACGGTTGCAGATCCTGCTTGCTCATGAACGCGGACTGCGCGGCCAGCCCGATCTGCTCGGTGTGCTGCGTGAGGAAATTCTCGCGGTGGTCTCCAGGCATGTCACGCTGGACCCGACCAAGGTCATCGTCCGACTCGATCGCGGCGACGAGGTCTCGACCCTCGAGGTCGACATCGAGGTGCCCAACGATTTCGAGCGCAGGCGCGCGGCGGCCGGGTAGGGACCTCGGCCGCGACGCTTCAAATTTGGGGTGGGTGAAAAGGCGGTCCGCTGGGCATAGCGGGCCGCCTTTTGCGCGTCGACGTGAACGCTGCGGAACGAGGTCCGGGGCTCAATCGTTGTGAAAGACCCGCGGCGGCGCGATGCACCGCGGTTTCGTCAAACGGGAGAACGCCCATGATGACCGAGGTCCAGGTCCACACCGTCGCGCGCCAGATGCTGGAACAGCATGGTTTTGCTGCGATCGCGAAGGCCGCCGAACAGGCCAGGGCTTGCGAGGGCCGCGGCGAGGCCGATGACGCCAAAGAGTGGCGTCACATCGCCGACGCGATGAAGATCATCCGCGGTCCGCACCAGAGCTGACACTCCCGCGCGTTCAACGCTCCCCTCGGTCGGTGCCCTGCGGCGACGTGCGATGCTGCGTCTGCGGCTGGGAGCGCTCGCCCGTCTCCTTGCAGGGGAGCGGCTCCCACGAGCCATCCGGCGCCTGCTGATAGGCGCTGCACGATGACGACGAGGTCGATTTGTCCTCGCCCTTCTGGGCATCGGAATTCTTCGCCAGCACAGGCGCAGTCAGCATCGTGGCGACGGCAAACGCCACGGCAAGGAGGACATGGTTGATCCGCATGGGGCTCCCCTGTTCGAGTTCGAAGAGAGCCGCATGCTGGCGAGAATTGTGACGATTATTGGCCGAAGCGAAAGTTCCGGCGCGGCGTGCTTAACGGCGCGCGATCACGCTAGCCGCCCTTGCTGCGGATCAGACCGGCGAGGTTGGTCTTCTGGGCCTCGCACCAGCTGGGCATGCCGAGGCGGCGTTGGTTGAGGTCGGTCGCCTGGGTGGCCACTGCGACCTCGGCCATCAGATCGTCGTCCTGCTTCTCGCCCATCTTGCCGCCGGTGTGCATCCAGGCGATCGCCTTGCGGACCTTCTCGGTGGTGCCTTCGGGCAGCTGCATCTGCTCCGCCTTCTGCACCAGATCCTGGTAGACGATATCGGTGCCCGGACATTCGACCTTGGCGGCGAAGGCCTGCAAGACCAACGTCACATAGGTCGAACGTGGATGGTCGGCCGCCTGGGCCGGCGCCGCCAGCAGCAACAGGGCCGTCATCAGAAAACCAGTGCGCATCCTTGGTACCTCCCCGAATTTTCGGGAAGGCTAGCGGCTGGCGCGCCGCTCCGCAATGGGGATGGCGTGCGGCCGCGAAGCCGGCCGTCGAGTTAGCGCCGCCAGGCCGGCACGGGATCGAGCGGCGTGCGATAGACCTCTTTGTGATCGCGGTCGGTGACGCGCACAGCGCAACCCTTGCTTTGCAACTCGGGCTTCACCTGCGACAGCTCGGTGGCCAGTTGGACGGCGCGATCGGAGGCGACCTCGATGTCTTCGAGGATGATACCGCCCTGATTCTTGAACTCTTCACCAACCACGAGATCGAAGGAATAGTAAGGCATCCGAATTCCCCGGTATGACGAATGGAGCTTAGGGTCGACATTCAACACATGACCGATGGTACCACTGAGTCGATGTTTATCGAATGAACGGCGCGCGCAATCTCTGTGCTTATGGCGCAGAAATGATGTGCAACATTCAAGCGTGTTAAGATTTTATTAAATATGTCGACGTGATCATGAGGCATGGAATTGCAGCAGAACCGGGCTCCGGGAACCGGCAGCTGCAAGAGAAGGCCGCCGGCATAGATCCCGACGGCCTTTTCTCTTGAAGGAAAACGATCGAAGCATCGCTTCCCGTAGTCATCCGGAGTCAACGCATCACATCGACTCGGACAGCATCGCTGGCGCGACGCTTCGTGTCATCGCGTGGCGATCGTTCAGCGCAGCGGCATTGGCGGGCGCACGACAGGTCCGTCGTCGTCGGCAACGGCTTGGGTCGTCGTCACGGGGGTTGCTGGCGGTGAGACCGCCGCGGCCTGCGGCGGCGGGGGCGAATAAGCTGGCATGTAGGTGTGCGACACGACCGGCTTGGGTTTGCGAACCGGCGGCGCCGCGGGCCGCGGCGGCAGCGCGGACGTTTGCGCGCGCGGATCGACGCGCGGCTTCGCATCGGCCACCGGCTTCGGCGCGGGCGGCTTCGTCATCTCGCGTGCCATCTGCTCCTGGCTTGCCTTCAACTCGGCGATGTTGGCCTTGAGCTGCTCGATCTGTTGCGCCATCGCGGCGAGATCGCGCGTCATCGACTGCACCGATTGTACAGGATCGGATTGTGTTGCCGTGGGCACCGCTGCTGCAACCTGAGTGGCAGGCGGAGCCGCAGCTTGATCGACCGCTTGATCTGTCGCGGCCTGGTCCGTTGCGGCCTGGTCCGCAGGCGGCGCGGCCTGTGCGGCGGCGGCCGGTGCCGTCTGCGAGGTCGAAGGCAGCAGCGACGCCAATGCCGGCGTCCATTCGGCGAGCATCTGTCTTGCGGTGTCGCCATGTTGTTCCCACGCGACAGTGGCGGCCGCGCTTCCGCCCGCAAACAGCATCGTGACGAACGCGCCACGCAGCCATTTGCCAGCCGAGGAGCGCTTCTGACGGCTGAGGCCATCATCGGCCGCGACGCGCACGGCGGTGTCGACCGAGGGCGCTGCCGCCTGCGGCTCCGCGACGGGACTGAACTTCGGCTCCGGATCCATTCTGGGCTTCAGCGTGAACGCCGGATCCATTTTGGGTTTCGGACGGGCTGTGATCTCAGGCGCGAGCGCGGGCGCGACGCTGAGAGGGCGCGAGGCGAGCACGATGTCAGGCGAAATCTGCACGGCGTCGTGCGGGTCGTTGTTCGTGACCGTGTCCTTCACGATCTCATCGACGATTTGGCGAGAGTTCAGCGTCGCGAGCATCGCAGCTCCTTTGAAGCCTGGGTGTTTTGAAGCCCAGGTGTTGAGTAGTTGAAGCGTTGGCCGTCCGCATTCGCGCGAGCAGATCCGTGAGGTGAGCCCATCCAATTCCCCGAGGCCCAAGCACATGGCGCACGAGTCCAGCCGGGTTTGACCAAAGCAAGGCGAGGGGATGGAGACTGTGCGACGCTCTTGCGCCGTTTGTGGTGATGGAACCCGCCTCAGAAAACACGCGCAATTGTTCCGCCATGCCTTGTTTTCAGCACGATTTTGGCAGCATCTGGGGTCGCTGGGGGTGCTGCTATCGCTATCGGGGCCGGCGGTGCCAAGATCCTTATTCGTTCTATTCGTCCTTGCCATGCTTCCGTTGGGCGGCTGCATGCAGACGACGCTTTCGCCATCGACGGACGCAAGCATGACGCCGCGCGACCGGCAGTTGCTCGCGCATACGCCGTACGCGCAGGCGAACGTGCCCGAGCAATATCTTCGTCACATCGTCGATTATCCGCGCAAGGAGCAGCCGGGCACGATCCTGGTCGATACCGATGCGCGCTATCTCTATTTCGTGCTGCCCGACGGCAAGGCGATCCGCTATGGCGTCGCGGTCGGCGAGGAAGCCATGGCGTTCTCCGGAGTCGCGCGGGTCGGTCGTCTGGCGGAATGGCCGGACTGGGTTCCGACGGCGGACATCCAGGCGCGGCTCGGACCCTATCCGTCGCGCGTGCCCGGCGGTCCCGCCAATCCGCTGGGTGCTCGCGGCATCTATCTCTATGCCGGCAACAAGGACACGCTCTACCGCATCCACGGCACCAACCAGCCGGAATATATTGGGCAAGCGATCTCGTCGGGATGCATCCGGATGCGCAACGAGGACGTGATCGATCTCTATGACCGGGTGAAGCTCAATTCAACGGTCGTGGTGCTGCCGCCCGGACAGAACGCGCAAGTCGAGGCGCGGCCCAGCTGGCGCGGGTGAGGTCGCCCTAGTTCTCGGGACGGGCAACGCGCCATTGCAGCGTCGTGGCATTGCCGTTGGCCTCGCCCGGCGCCTTGTCGGCCGGCGAGGTGTAGAGCGGACGATAGCGATATGCCCACATCTTGCTGCCGTCGTTGCGGCTGATCACAGTGAAATCGCCGATCGCTTTGGCATCCGCCGTGGCGGATAGCGGAATCCAGCTCTCGACGCATTTGCCGTTGCAGTTCGACGTCTTGCCGGTGGTATCGCGCTCGTAATAATAGAGCGTCATGCCGTTGAGGTCGACGAGCGTCGGACCCTGCTTGGTCAGGATGACCTTCGCCGGTGAGGTCGCGGGCTTCGGCGGAGGAGGGGCATCGCCGCCGCCATGGCCGTTCGCGAGCGCCGGAGCGGTCGAGAGCGCGATCGCCGTCGCCGCAATGAGAAACCTGAACATCCGAAACTCCAGACCGGCAAAGTTAATCGCGCGTTAAACGCCGAATGCGGCCGACCGTAACAGGCGAAGGTTAGTTCCTGGTTTCGCGGATCTGCGACAATTACTGGTAGAATTACGGGGGCTTTTGTCTTGGCGCGTTTTCTTGACGCGAACCGGCGTCCACTTCGCTCGAAAACGCTCTATGCCTGCACCTCGCGCAGCGGGGCGCGGCTGAGCTCGTTGCCGGCGGCGATGGCCTTGTGCAGGAGGCGCATCAGATCCTCACCTTCCTTTGCGCTGAGGCCGCGCAGCATGATGCGTTGCGCGGATTCGACGGCGGGCGTGATCTTGCGCAGCGTGCGGCGGCCTTCGTCGGTGATCTCAAGCTCGCGGGCACGACGGTCGCGGCTCGAGGCGCGGCGCTCCGCGAGCCCCTTCTGCACGAGACGGTCGATTACGCCGGTGATGGTGGTGCGGTCGTAGGCGATCAATCCTGCGAGCGTCACCTGGTCTAGGCCTGGATTGGCCTTGATGGTCGCGAGCGCGGCGTATTGCACCGGCGTGAGGTCGAAGCCGGCGTCCCCGACCTCGGCCAGAAACACCGCGACCGCGATCTGCTGGAATCGGCGCGCCAGATGTCCGGGCATGTCGTTGTTGTCTTTCACCGAATTTCTCCGTTGGCGCAGGACGGCCGGGATCGTTGACAAGTATACTGATAGTCAGCATACTGAGCAATATCCAAACAGAACGTTTCCGGGAGAGGTGCTCATGCAATTCCATCTCAATGGATTTCAGCCGGGCGACCCTGAGATCGCCGATCCCGCCGCGCGCATTCAGGCTTCGGGCGCAACGGGCGCCGTGCCTGACGAGGTCGACGTCCTCATCGTCGGTTGTGGCCCTGCGGGCCTGACGCTCGCGGCCCAGCTTGCGCAGTTTGCCGACATCAAGACCTGCATCGTCGAGCAGAAGCCGGACCGCTTGCTGGTCGGGCAGGCCGACGGCATCGCCTGCCGCACCATGGAGATGTTCCACGCCTTCGGATTCAGCGAGCGCGTCCTGAAGGAAGCTTGTTGGGTGAACGAGACGACGTTCTGGAAGCCGGACGAGCGGGTGCCGGAACATATCGTCCGCAGCGGCCGGGTGCAGGATGTCGAGGACGGTTTGTCGGAATTCCCGCATGTCATCCTCAACCAGGCGCGCGTCCATGACGGCTTTCTCGACGTCATGCGCAAAGCACCGGCCAGGCTCGAGCCCCATTACAGCCGGCGCCTGCTCGACCTTCAGGTCGATCCGGCCGCGGGTCCCGCCAACCATGCCGTGACGGCCCGGCTCGAACGGGTCGATGCCGGGAACGAGGGCAAGGTCGAGACGATCAAGGCGCGTTATGTCGTCGGCTGCGACGGCGCCCGCAGCATGGTGCGCAAATCGATCGGCCGCGAGCTACTCGGCGATTCCGCCAATCATGCCTGGGGCGTGATGGACGTGCTGGCGGTGACCGATTTTCCCGACATCCGCTTCAAGGCCCTGATCCAGTCGGCAAAGGACGGCAGCCTGCTGATCATTCCGCGCGAGGGCGGCTACATGGTCCGCCTCTATGTCGAGCTCGCCAAGCTCGACATCGGCGAGCGCGTCGCCAATCGCAACATCACCGCCGATGACGTGATCGCGAAGGCGCAGCGGATCCTGAAGCCGCATACGCTCGATGTGAAGGAGATCGCGTGGTGGTCGGTCTACGAGATCGGCCAGCGACTGACCGACAAGTTCGACGACGTGCCGGAGACCGAGATCGCTACGCGTCTGCCGCGGATCTTCATCGCTGGCGATGCCTGCCACACCCACAGCCCGAAGGCGGGGCAGGGCATGAACGTCTCGATGCAGGATGCCTTCAATCTCGGCTGGAAGCTCGCTGCCGTTTTGCGGAAGCAGTCCGCGCCGAGCCTGCTGCATTCCTATTCGGCCGAGCGCCAGGCAGTTGCGAAAGAGCTGATCGATTTCGACCGCGAATGGGCGGGGATTCTTGCATCCGCCGCCAAGGTCGGCGGCGCCGATGCCGCCAGGACGCAGGACTATTTCGTGAGGCACGGTCGCTACACCGCGGGCACGGCGACGCATTACCGCCCGTCGGTTCTGACCGGAGCGACGTCCCACCAGCAGCTCGCGCCAGGCTTCGTCATCGGCACGCGTTTTCATTCCGCGCCGGTGATCCGGTTTGCGGATGCCAAGCCGGTGCATCTCGGTCATGCTGCGCCGGCGGATGGCCGCTTCCGCATCTACGCTTTCTCCGGCGCTGAGGATCCGGCAGCAGCCGGCTCGGCCATTCGCGCCTTGTGCCGTTTTCTCTCCGAGGCGCGGGAGTCGCCCGTCAGGCGTTTCACGCCCGCGACCGCCGACATCGACAGCGTGATCGATCTGCGGGCGGTCTTCCAGCAGGATCATCGCGAACTCGTCGTCGAGGCGATGCCCGCGCTGCTGCTTCCGCGCAAGGGCCGGTACGGCCTGATCGATTACGAGAAGATGTTCTGTCCGGACCTCAAGAATGGTCAGGACGTTTTCACCATGCGCGGTATCGATCGGAAGGCCGGCTGCATGGTCGTGGTGCGGCCGGATCAGTACGTCGCGACCGTGCTGCCGCTCGATGATTTTGCTGCGCTTGCTGCATACTTCGACGGCTTCATGCTGCAAGTGAACTGACGGCTGGCAGTGCTCTTGCGCGCTGTGTCGATGAACGGCGAATGAATATTGAACCGCGCGCGGCATCCGTCTCGATCTTTTGACGGATGAGGCCTTCTTACGCGGAACGCCCGTTCTGTCTGCGCGTTCCGACTCCAAAGAGGAGGACTACGCCATGAAATTCCGAAGCGTGTTGTTAGCCGCATTGCTGCTCGCCCCGACGGCCGCGCTGGCCGCACCGGGCATGGTCACCGTCTCGACCGGCCTGCGCGCCGGGCCGGGTCCGGGCTTTCCGCTGGTCGATCGCATCCCCGAGGGCGCTCGCGTCGATATCCATGGTTGCCTGCGCGGCAACGCCTGGTGCGACGTGAGCTTCTCCGACGACCGTGGCTGGGTGTCGTCGCAATATCTCGAATATCTCTACCGCCATCACTACGTCTATCTCCCCGACTATGTCGACGAGATCGACGTGCCAATCGTCCCCTTCGTGCTGACCTCGTACTGGTCGAGCTATTATCAGGGGCGGCCCTGGTATCGGCGGCATGCCCACTGGAATAGCTACTGGACTTCGCATCAGCGCGACGCGATGCGGATGACGATCGATCCGCGCGCGGCTCGCATCGGCCGCGCGGCAACGCGCGATGCGGCGGTCGCACTCGGGCGCAACGGTGCGAATGTCAGGGAAAATGCGAAGGAAAGTGTCAAGGGCGCGGCTGCGGTCTCCGGCCGTGATGCCATAACTTCACGACACGACGCCGCGATGGCCAGGCACCAGACTGCAGTGACGACGGATCGGAGCCGTGCGGGACGAAGCGAGCGCATCGCGCATGAGCGGACCAATCTTCAGGGCCGCAATCCGCGCGATGCACAAGCCCACATCATGCACGAGCAGGCCGCACACCGCGCGGCTGTGCGTGCGCAGCCGATGGCGCGCCCGCATGAGGCGCCGCGTATATCAGCGGCACCCGCGAGCCGGCCCGCGATGCCGCATGTGGCCCAACCCAATGTGAGCCACGGCTCCCCGATGAACGCTCATGCCCAAATGCCTGCGCCGCGCGCGGCTGCGCCTGCGATGCCTCATGGCGGTGGCGGCGGCGCACCTCACATCAACGCCGCGCCGCACGGCGGCGGTGCGCCGGCCGGCGGTCCCGGTGGCGGCCACCAAAAGCACTAGAGTTGCCAACGAAAGCCCGGCCTTCACGCCGGGCTTTCTGCTTGGGCGGGAGCGGGTTCCCGGCGCGTATAATTTAAGGAAGTTCTTCGCGGGCAGATTTCATCGATCGTAATATGTCTACTCAAAGCTGTAAGCATTCCACTCGGGGCAGCGGGGCACGGGAGGATGACGACGATGAGACAGAACCAGGCGGAGACGCGCCGCCACAATGTCGCGAAGCGGTCGATGACCAAGGAGGCCAAGCAGCTGTCCGGCCTGATTGCCGGATTGCGCCAATCCCTCGAGGTCATTCAAAAGGAGCGGTCGAGCACCAAACTCTCCGGCGCCGAGATGGGTCTTCTCGACGAACGCCGCAACAATTTGTTGCTGACCATTGCAGCCCTTGATGACCGCCTCTCGGCGGTGCAAGGACTGATCGATCTAGGCCGTCCCCACATCATTCGCGTCCACTGATCGGAGCGCAGACCTGATGCCATCGGCTTCGTCGCGGCGGCGACGGAACCAGGCTCAGCTGCCGGCTCTGGTGGCATAGGGATTGGCTTAGCACTGGGCGGACTGCCCGGAGGCGGTGGCGGCGCACTGCGCGACTGTCGCAAAACTGCAATCGATGCAGCGGCCGTCGATGGTGTAGATCTCGATGCAGACGGGATGGCGCGGATCGTAGGTCTGCGCCGCTGTGGGCGCCGCGCCGAGCAGGCCCGCACCAGGCCAGCCCACGACAAGCAGGCGCACGATCAAGCTCCTTTCGCGATCGGAACCAGGCACAATACTGCTGCGGATGGCACCAAATTGCCACGCTCCCGGCGAATTGCCGCCAAAGCCCGCTGCCACGACGAGAGCGGGTGCAGGGCAACGCTAGGGGATGTGCATTGGCCTACAAGATGATCGCAGAACGCGACAATGAGAAGTGCAGTTTTGCCCGCGAGAGCCGTTTGCTCATCGTGGCGAAGGCAAAGGTTTGGGCAAGTGAGGGGTGGAAGGTCGTCATCACCGACCAGGACGGCAAGGCCTATGCGCCGCCCGACTTCGATCAACTATTGGCGGCCTAACCGCAAGACGGGGCAGGGGACGACATTGATTTCGCTATTTCGACCGGGGCGCGGCGTGATCGCGCCCCTTATGACTCTTCCAACGATGACTCTTCCAACGATGACTCTTGCAACGACGACTCTTGCAACGACGATTCTTGCAGCCGCGGCCGTCCTGACGGCGACATTTGCCGTCGCGCAAAATCTCGATGCCGGCAAGTCGCCGCAAAAGCTCTTCGCCGATGGGTGCGCGACCTGCCATCGCAGCCCGCGCGGCCTTGCCAAAGGGCGCTTCAACCTGACGCTGTCCTGGTTCCTGAAGGACCATTACGCAACCAGTTCGGACACAGCCAAGGCGCTTGCCGCCTATCTGGAATCGGTCGATACGGCGCCACCGCGAGCTGCGGCCAAGCCTGGGCCGAAGCGATCCGGGCCGCGTGCTCCCAAGCCGTCGCAAAGCCAGTAGGCGTGAGCCAGCGGCCCGAGAGGGCGTCGCGAAGCCGAAGGCCTTGCCGGCATCAATGCACCGTCGTCTGCGAGAACAGGTTAATGACCACGACTCCGGACACGATCAGCGCGATGCCGACGAAGGCCGCAGCGTCGAGCATCTGGCGAAACAGCACGAAAGAGACGGTTGCCGTCAGGATGATGCCGACCCCGCCCCAGATCGCATAGGCGATGCTCAATGGGATGACCAGGATCGCGACCGACAGCGCATAGAACGAGGCGACATAGAACAGCACCATCGCCAGTGTCGGCCACAGCCGCGTGAACTGCACGGATTGCTGGAGGAAGGCGGACGCCGTGACCTCCAGGACGATCGCGAGGGCAAGCGCTGCGTGGGCATTGAAGGCGGAAGTCATCACGGGCTCGGGCGTGTTGTGCAAAGAAAGATACCGCGCGGTACGGGGAATATGACGTTTGCCCGGGTCCAGCTATCACGTGTCAGTGACGAGCCTGCGACACGGCGGAGCGCAGCACGAAACCGCCGCGCGATGGTTCGCGCGGCGGCTCATTGGTGTCGCGCCGGTTCGATGGGGCGTTAGTTGATCCGCACGGAGAGTTCGACGTCCTCGGCAAAGGCCGTGGACATGTAGCCGCTTCCGGGCCTGCGCATGCGCGCCAGATAGTCGGGGCTGTCGTCGGCGTTGTCGGCGACGATGATCGCGCCCGGCTGGAGATGGCCTTCGACCAGGTCCAGGATATCGGGGTAGAGCGCCTTGGCACCGTCGAGCAGCACGAGATCGATCGTGTCGGGCAGGTCGACTTGAAGCATCTTCAGCGCGTCGCCTTCGCGGATTTCGACGAGGTCCAGCAGCCCGCCGGCCGCGAGGTTCTCGCGCGCCCGGGCCGCCTTGGACGGTTCGAATTCGGTGGTGATGAGGCAACCGCCGCCATTGTCGCGCAAGCCCGCGGCAAGGTGCAGGGTCGAGATGCCGAACGAGGTGCCGAACTCGACGATCGCTTTGGCGCGGGAGCTGCGTGCGAGCATGTAAAGCAGGTGACCGGTCTCGCGGGAGACCGCGAGCGGTGCGTCCTTCAGCCGCCCGTAGAGGTCGCGGTAAGCGGTCTTGCTCCGCATCATCCGTGTGCGGTCGGCGTCAGTCACATCGGCGAACGCGGCTCGCATCGCGCCGCGCGCCGCTTCGTCCTGGTCGAACAGACGATCGAGCAGTGGTGCAAGTGATATGATGGTCGAGGTGGTCATGTGTAGTCTCCAGTGGTCGCCGTGAGGCGAGTGCTTGCGTGAGAGTTGAAATACGACTAATTCGTCGCATTCACTATTCGCATTGCCCGAGGGCGCCATGGCCGATCGCCGAAGCCGTTCAGTTTCCTCACGAAAACAGCCGCAGCAGGCCCGTTCGAACGAGCTGGTGGCGGCCATTCTGGACGCGGCTGTTCAGGTCCTGGCCAAGGAGGGGGCGCAGCGTTTCACGACGGCGCGGGTGGCCGAGCGGGCCGGGGTGAGCGTCGGGTCGCTCTATCAATATTTTCCGAACAAGGCGGCGATCCTGTTCCGCCTCCAGAGCGACGAGTGGCGGCGCACGAGCGAGCTTCTGCGCGGCATCCTGGCGCACCGGGCGAAACCGCCACTGGTGCGGCTGCGCGCGCTGGTCCGCGCCTTCATTCGTTCCGAGTGCGAGGAGGCTGCGATCCGTGGCGCGCTCGATGACGCCGCACCACTTTATCGCGACGCGCCCGAGGCGCAGGACGCACGGTCAGCCGGCGAGGGCATCGTCGCAGCCTTCATGCGGGAGGCGCTGCCCAAGGCGCCGGATGCGACGCGGGAGCTTGCCGGCGAGTTGATCAAGACGACGCTGAGCGAGGTCGGCAAGCGGTTCTCGGAAACACCGCGCAGCGAGGCCGAGATCGCGCGCTATTCCGACGGAATGGCTGACATGTTCTGCGCCTATCTCGGCGAGCTGGCGCGTCGCTGAGATCATTCCTGACATCTGCGTTTGCGGCCCAATATCGTTTCGGGTTTCGCCCGATGATGGGTTAGCCTCGCATCGTCTTCGTCGAGCTTGAGTGCCGCGCCATGCATGTCCTTCGTTCCCAGTTCCAGATCGAGGAGCAGCGTGCGCTGGAATTCGCAGCCCAGCGCGGCTTCGGCATGATCGTGGCGGCGGATGAGCGCGGGCCGCGCGCCTCGCACGTGCCGTTCGTGCTGGAGCAACGCGAGGGGCGTGCGATCGTCCAGATCCATCTCACCGCCAGGAATCCGCTTGTCCCGCTAGCGGATGGCGCGCGGCGCTTCCTGCTGATCGTTGCCGGCGACGACGCCTACATCTCCAACGACTGGTATTCTTCGCGCGACAACGTCTCGACCTGGCTTTACGAGGCCGTGCACATGTCGGGCGTAGCGCATCTGCGCGGGCTCGACGAGAACCGCGGGCACGGCGATGCACTACTCGCGGTCTCGGAAGCGCGGCTGCCGAAGGCGCCCTGGGACCTGGCGCAGATGGAGCCGGACAAGCGCGAGAGCATGCTGGCCGCGATCCGCGTCATCGATCTCGTGGTGGATACCGTCGAGGGGCAGGCCAAGCTCAACCAGCACAAGAGCGATGTAGATCATGTCGCGGTCGTGGACCGGCTGGCGCGGTCGGAGGAGACCGGGCATCGGCGGCTGGCGCGGAAGATGCAGGCGCTGCGGCCCGGGCTTGGATACGAGTTTTCGTGACCCGCGCGACCCTTGTCTCGCTCGACGTTTACTCCTACGAACCTCGTCATGCTCGTCATCTCCATTCAGAGCCAGGTGGTCCACGGTCATGTCGGCAACAGCGCCGCCGCCTATGCCATGCAGGCGGAAGGCGTGAATGTCGCGGCGGTGCCGACAACGCTGCTGTCGAACCATCCGCGTTATCCGAGCGTGCGCGGGCGGGTGCTCGAGACAGAGCTCGTTGCAGATCTGCTGAGAGGCGTCGAGGAGCGCGATCTCGTCGACGAGGCCGCGGTCCTCGTTACCGGCTATCTCGGTTCGCCCGGCAATGCAGCTGTCATTGCCGATTTCGTCGAGCGGGCGCTGACCCGCAATTCAAAGCTGGTCTATCTCTGCGACCCCGTGATCGGCGATGACGGCCGGGTCTACGTCGCTGACGGCATCCTGGACGTGGTGCGGCACCGGCTGCTGCCGGCCGCCAATCTGACCACGCCGAACCAGTTCGAGCTCGGGCTGCTCGCAGGCTTCGACATCTCGGATGCGCAGGGTCTGCGCGCGGCGTGCGCGGTGCTGGCCGGGACCGGCCGCATCGACGTGGTCGCCACCGGTTGCACGCTCACTGATACGGCGGAAGGGCAGGTGGAAACGATTCTGTGCGCCGACGGTCAGTTGTCGCGCTTTGCGACGCCGCGCCTGCCGATCCGCCCCTCAGGCACCGGGGATCTTCTCACCGGCCTGATCGCGGCGCATCTGGCCAGGGGCACAGCGACGGAGGCGGCGGTGCGGCTCGCAGTCGAAACCATCTTTGCAGTGCTGGTGCGGACGCAGGAGGCCGGCACCGCGGAGATGCGGCTCGTGCCGCTGCCGACGCCGGGACGGTAGTACTCAGGTCGCGCGCTTCGCGGCCGATTGCGCTGATTTCTGCGGCTTCGCAGGGACCTTCTGCTCGCGCGTCGCCTGTGCCTTCGCCTTTGGCAGCTTCGCGCTTGCCACGGCCCGCGCCTTCCTCGGCTTGACGCTCGCTTCCTTGCGGTCCGACGTGCCTCGGCGCGAGACGTATTCCGTACCGTCGACCGGGCCGACATGCGGTGGATCGCGGCCGAGATAGGGTCGGCCGATGCCGAGCGCCTTGCCATTGGCATCGACCCACTTCCACAGCACCTCGGTCGAGACCCAGCGCTGCGCGCGGTTGTCGCCCTTGGTGCTGACGATGTCGGCCGCCATACCGTGCCCGTAGCCGCCGCGCGTGCTGCCGCCGTGATAGGAGCGGTCGGAGGCGGCCTTCAGGCCGCTCGCGATCGACTGGCGATAGTCGTCGCGGAACGCGCTGGTGATACCAGGCGAAAGTCCGGCGGCCTCGGCCGCGAGCAGCGTGCGAAACAGCTTTTTCTTGAAACTCTTGTCCATGCCGCCGATGACGTAGTCCATCATCGACATGCCGGCGCGGTCGGCCGCCTTCGGATCCTTCCAGCCAAAGTCCTCGTCGACCAGTTTCGTGAAGCTGCGCATCACGGTCACCATCTTGCCCTTGCGCTTGACGGTGACGGCGCGGCGATCCTCGACCTTGATCGAGTCTTCCTTGGGTGTGCGCTGGTAGAGCGCCCAGAGATAACGGTCGATGCAGGCTTCCATCACGTAGCATTCGTCGAGGACCGCGGTCGTGTCCGCAGACGGCGAGGCCTTGCTCGCCGCGGGCACCGGGCCGGTCGCGATCGTCGCGGGCGACAGTGCGTCCGTCGTCTCGATCTCGGTGGGATCGGCGGATGCGAGCTTTATCACGGGCTCCGACGCCGGAGCCGGAGCAACCTCACTGGCGACTGGTATCGGGTCAGGCGAAATCTGCGGTGCGAGCGGCGCTTCGGTCGGCAAGATCAGCACCGGGTCGGCCGAGGCGAGCTGGATGGCCGGAGCTGGCGCCTCGGGCGCTGCCGCTTCGGCGGTGACCAATCCTGGTGTCGCAGCCACGGCGGCCGCGATATCCGCGGTCAGGGCGACGCCGTCCTCGATGGCCGCAGCGTGCGGGATGTCGGCGAGGTCGAGCCGGCTGAGATCCTTCGCGCGCGAGACGGCGGAAGCATTGGCGCCGCTGTTCTCGATGAGGGCAGGGGCATAGGCGGACAAAGAGAGCGCCAGCCAGCCGGCGAGAACCGCCGAGGGGCAGGAGACCGCCACCAGAAGAGACCGCCGATCATTCATGATCCCTGCCTCCAAACGGTTCTGTCGAACCTCGTCTTCTCCGAACAGTCTTGACCAGACAATCTTGCACGAAAAGGCATGCCGCGCGTCGATTGTTCGGAGGACGGTGTGGCGGCGCAATGGCGCAATTCGGCGAAAGCGGGCTTTTCGAGCGGGTGTTGCGCTGGGGCAACGCGGGTTCCATTCGGTTCCAAGGGTGCCGCAGCCGAAAGAGCCTGCAAATGCAGCCTTCATTGTCGTCAAGTTGAGGCGGTTGAGCTTACTCAATCTTGGATTGTGGTCGTGCAAGTCTCCCGCGCCGGCGATTTTCGGCAGAGTTGGGAAGGACACGCGCATGAAGCTGAAATGCAAATGGGCTGAATTCGCCGCTGATGAATCCGGTGCCACCGCGATCGAATACGGCCTGATCGCAGCCGGCATCGCGCTCGCGATCATCGAGATCATCTACGCCCTCGGCACCAACCTCGTCGCAAAGCTGCAATCGCTGGCGACAGCGCTGAAATGAGCTGTGTGGTGCGGCGCCCCGGCGCTTCGCAACCTTGGGCCGGCTGGAGCGTTAGGCGCCCATGACGCATTCCTCGCTTCGTCCCATGGATGCCTTCGACCCCAACGAGCCCGCCATTCTGCACGACCAACTCTCCGATACGATCATCACCTGGACCGCTGAGCAGGCCGACGATTTCAGGCGTGCCAGCCGGCCGGGCGAGGGCGGAACCGTGATCTGGAGGGCGTACGTCTTCGACGGCTGGGGCCATGTGCTCGGCGGCTGATCGCCACTCATAAAAGTGTCATGTCGCAGCCGGCGGTGATTCGGCCAAAGCCTTGTGCGCATTAAACATATTGCCATGCGCCGGGCGCGTTGTTGCAATGCAGCAACGCATGTCGCAATGCAGCAAAATGCGCTTAGATGTGCTCCGAACCTTCCATCAGGAGCATCACCAATGAACAAGAAGACTCTGTCGATCGCCGCGGCCATCCTGACGATCGCGGGCAGCACCGCGGCTTTCGCCGCCGAGCTGCCGACTTATGAGGCCAACGGCTTTCCGGTTTCCCCGATGCAGGTGCGCGTGCTCGGTGCCGCGCATGTCGAGCAGCAGGCCTCGGCGCCCACCACGATCGCTTCGGTCCACCAGGTCCGCGTTCTGTCGCCGCGCAAGGTGAAGACGGCTGATGTCACGACGGGCAGCGCCCGCTGATCTGGGGACGCTACACGCCAACGTCAAGTCAACGTCATGCAGGCTCGCTTTCTGCGAGCCTGCCAAGACCGCGTTCCCCTTCGGGAGCGCGGTTTTTTTTCGCAGCGAGTCATGATCACGTGCCGGTTGTGTACGGCCGTTCAAAGCGAGTGTGATCTCTTTAATAGTTGCTTTGCAGATCGCGGCGCTTGATGCGGGCGCCGCTTATTGAGCAGCCAAGAATCATTTTCATAATGGAGTAGTCATGCCTGTTGCACAGAAAGCGGTTGTTGCAAGCGTCTCGCCGCGCGCGTTCATTCTCAGGCATCTCGCCTTGTTCGCAGCCGCCGCGCTGTTCGTGTTCGTGCTCAGCCTGACCTATGGGCTCGATCTCAGCCCTGGATTTTTCTAGCCAGATCTGCAAACGCGTGGGTTGAGCCTCGTCGCGCGCTGACATAAGCCTTGCTTATGGATCAGCGGACGAGCGGCGCCGACGCTCTCACTCAAAAGAACGATGCGGCGTCGGCGCTTGTCGGCGTGCTCTGCGGCCTCGCCGCGGCGCTGTTCTGGGCGCTCGGCTTTGCCGGCACGCGGCACGGGCTCAAGGTCGGCTTCACGCCGGTCGATTTGCTGGTGCATCGCTATGTCTGGTCCGGCATCGCGTTCCTGCCGCTGGTGATACGCGGCGGAATCTCCGACCTCTGCGGCATCGGCTGGGGCAGGGGCCTTGCGCTGATGGTGCTCGGCGGCCCGGTGATGTCGCTGATCTCCTACACTGGATTTCTGTTCGTGCCGCTCGGTCATGGCAGCGTGATTCAGCCCTCCTGCGCGACGCTCGGCGGCCTGCTGCTCGCGGCCTTGTTCCTGAAAGAGCATGTCTCCGCGTCGCGCATCGCCGGCGCCTTGGTCATCGTCGGCGGGCTCGGCGTGATCGGCGCGGAATCGATCGGCCATATCGGCGTCGACGGCGTGCTCGGCGATCTGACCTTCGTGCTGACCGGATTGATGTTCGCAGGCTTCGGCGCGCTGGTGCGCCACTGGCGTGTCTCCGCCGTGTCGGCTGCGCTCGTCATCAACGTGCTGTCGCTGCTGCTGCTGCCGATCTACCTCATGACCGGCGGACTGGCGCGGATCGCGGCGATCGGCATCGGTGAGAACGCCATCCAGGCGCTGGCGCAGGGCGTGCTTGCGGGCCCGGCTGCGCTTTATCTGTTCGCCGTCTCTGTCCAGCGCCTCGGCGTCGCCCGCGCAGCCGTCGTCCCCGCCTGCGTGCCGGCGCTGACGGTGCTCACCGGCTGGCTCCTGCTCGGCGAGCCGCCGACCCTATTGCAGACGGCGGGATTGGTGACGGTGCTGTGCGGATTCTATCTGGCGCAGCGGCAGCGATAGATCGCAAGCCTCAAAACGGCGCTTACCATTCGATGGCGGTGAACTTGACGCCGCGGCCGGTCAGCTCCCGCCCGAGCCGCTCGGCGCGTTCGCTGGCGGATTTTCCGAGCAGTCGATACCTGCCTCCGAGCGCCTTGTCGGCGGCAACCTGATGCCGGATGTTTTCGTACAATCGCAAGACGGCCTGATCGCTCAGATTGTCGAACATGTCATCGGTCGGGTTTGACCAGGTCGCGTCCCCTGTTGGCGGTCCTCGCAGAGCGGCCTCCCAAAAATCGTTCGTTCGGATGTTGACTGATGGGTACCGCTCTGGCGCAGCTGCGTATGTCCACTTCTGAACATTGCGACATACGGCTTGGCCTCGGCTTACGCCTTCCTCACGAACTCCGATTTCAAATTCATCGCGCCGATGCCGTCGATCTTGCAGGCGATGTTGTGGCCGTCGGTGGCGTCCTGCAGGCGGATGTTGCGGACCTTGGTGCCGCCCTTGACGACGGAGGAGGAGCCCTTGACCTTGAGATCCTTCATCACGATGACGCTGTCGCCATCAGTGAGCGCATTGCCGTTGGCATCGCGCACGCCGGCCTCCTGCGCGGCGTCGGCGGCGGCCTCCGCCGTGCCGCTCCATTCATGGCCGCATTCCGGGCAGACCCAGAGGCCGCGATCCTGATAGGCGTGCTCGGAGTTGCAGGTCGGACATTTCATCGCGTCGGTCATCGTTTGCCTCGTCGCCCGTCACGGGCGCGCCGCACGCTTTCCGCCGGAAAAAGATGGATTGGGAGCAAATCCTTTACCATGGCTTTCAGTCCTGGTGGAACCCTTGGAAATTTAGGAGTTCGGGAAAAACTCTGCGGTATCGAGGTCCGGAATTTGCGGCTGCGACGTAGCCGCGGGAGGAACGTCCCGTCATGAGCGAGCATCGCGCCGCAGTCAGGCATCGCACGTTGCGCACCGGCATTGTCGAGTTCGACAACGGCACCGGCAAGATCATCAGCGCGCCCTGCACGATCCGCGATGTCTCCGGCACCGGCGCGCGGCTCGGCCTCAACGCCTCGCTCTGGGTCGCCGAGCAGTTCACGCTGGTCTTCAGCAGCGGACTGCGCAAGCACTGCCGGGTCGCGTGGCGCAAAGGCAGGCTGATCGGCGGCGCGTTCGTGGACGGCTATGCGAGCGCGGACGAGCAGGCCGTGATGATGACCGCGGACGAGCAGTCCCGGCACCGCCTCGGGATCGGCGCGCGCCTCAAGGCTGCCCGCGAAAAGCGCGGCTACACGCAAGCCCAGCTCGCCGAGCTGATCGGCGCCACGCCGGCCTTCGTGGCGCTGGCCGAGCAGGGCGAGGCGGACATTCCGCTGTATCAGCTCATGCACATCGCCGATCTCCTGATGGTCGGTCTCGACGGGCTCGTCGCGGGGCCGGCGCCCGAGGATGTCGACGCGGCGTAGGTGGCGACCCGCCAAAACAAAAACGTCGAAAACAACCCCATGCACAGTAGAAATCCCGAGGGATTTCAGTGTGTTGGAAATCCGAAAAAGCGGTGACAATGGACCGTAGCCCGGATGGAGCGAAGCGCAATCCGGGAATCCTGCGGCGGGCACCGTCCCGGATTACGCTTCGCTCCATCCGGGCTACGGGGGCTTGCATCGACTTCGGCGATACCGAAATTCATTTGACTCGTCGGGCAAAACAGGGGCATGATGTCATCGTGGGCGAAGGTTCGCGTGATGGTGCCGCGCCGGGCCGTGGGGCGACATGCCGAAGACACCAAAAAGAAAACTGAAGACCTACCAGACCTCGCTCGGCTTCTACGACCAGGCGATCGCCGCGCCCTCGATGAAGGCGGCGCTGGACGCCTGGGGCGCCAGGTCCAATCTGTTTCACCAGGGCGCCGCGAAGGAGACCGACGATCCCGACATCGTCGCGGCGACGATGGAGAAGCCGGGCGTGGTGCTCAGGCGTCCGGTCGGATCGGACGGCCCGTTCACCGAGCATTCCGGTTTGCCGACCGATCTCGCTGACGACGAAGCCACGCCGAAGCGCAAGGCCAAGTCGAAAGCCAAATCCAAGCCGAAAGAGATTCCTTCAAAGGCGGCAAAGCAACCATCGCGCAAGCTCGACGATCAACAGGCGCGCAAGGCCGCCGCGGCGTTCGAGAAGGAAGAGCGGCGGCGGGAAGCCGAGCGCCGCAAGGAAGAGGCGGCCCGCGCCAAAGAGCGCGCGCGCCGCGACAAGGCGGTCGCGAGCGCGCAGGCGGCGCTTGACGAAGCGAGGCGGCAGCACGAATCGCGGTCGGAGGCGATCGAAGCGGAGCGCGCCGCGCTCGATCAACGCGCCGAGGCGGAGCAGAGCCGGTGGGACAAGCAGAGGATGAAGCTGACGGAGGCGGTGCGGCGCGCGCGGGAGTAGGGGGCGGGGTCAGAAGCGCGTCGTGCCGTCACTTCTTCGTCATTGCGAGCCAACGGGTCCGCGCGAAGCGCGGCCCGATGACAGGCTCCGAGAAGCAATCCAGAGTCCCTCCGCCGAGAGTCTGGATTGCTTCGCTTCGCTCGCAATGATGGCGGGGCGGCCAGCGTCGGTCATTCCGGCAAAGCTTGATCGCAAATTCGCTTGCCTTGCTTGGCGTCCTTTTGCACTCTGGGGACAAGGAGACCAACGCATGAAGATCATGACTGTCGCGTGTGCGCTCGGAACGGCGCTGGTGCTGTGGAACGTCGGGATATCGGGTGCCGAAGCCCGGACGCGGAAGGCGCGCGTGGTGGATGAACAGCGGCTGAGGGTGGATGTCCCCGTGCTCAGGCCGACGCCGTGGGATTACAATATCGCTCCGCGCTATCGTTATCGCCCGGAAGACGACCGGGTCGATCCCTACGGCCCGCCGCTGGTGTCGTCGTATGTCCGCTACGAGGGCTGGCGGTGGCCGTATTGGTGGTGATCCCGTAGCCCGGATGGAGCGAAGCGTAATCCGGGGCCGGACCGTCCGCAGCGCGTGACGGCCCGCGTGGCACGAATCCCGGATTTCGCTTGCGCTCATCCGGGCTACGTTCTTATCCGTCATCCGCCGCAAGCCGCAGCCGCCGCTCCGTACTCCCACGGCAGCTTGTATCCTTGATGGAAATAACCCGAGGTTGTACTGTGCGCCGCAACAGGGTTAATTTTGTGTGAATGGATCGGCTGGAATGACCGTCATTGAAAGCGTGGTGTTGGCGGAAGCTGCGGAGCGGAAAATGCCGCCGGGCGTGCTGGTCGAAGGTCCGGTGGTCGACGCCAAGTTTCGCGATTCCTACATCTCCTTCGTCATCATGATCGGAGGGTCGATCGCGGCGCTGGTCTGGGCCTTCTGGCAAGGCATCGGCTGGGTGGAGGTTTCGGTCTTCGCCGGCACGTTCGCGCTGTCGACGGTCGGGATCGGCTTCATGCATCGCTACTTCGTGCACCGCAGCTTCCGCTGCGGTCCGGTGATGCGCACGTTGTTCGCGGCCGTCGCCACCATGGCGGTGCAGGGCTCGATCCTGAAATGGGTGAGCAATCATCGCCGGCATCATCTGCACTCCGACAAGCCCGGCGATGTCCACAGCCCTTACTATGACGGCGACGGCAACCCCTATGTCACCTTCGCCAAGGGGATGATGCATGCGCAAGGCGGCTGGGTGTGGGACCAGGCCACCACCGATGCCGGATATTACGCCAAGGATATCCTGGCCGACCCGATCGCCATGTTCTTCACCAGGACGCGCTGGTACTGGTACGCGCTCTCGGCCGTGATCATTCCGGGCGCGATCGGCTACGCCTTTGGCGGCGTGCACACGATGACCGGCTGCATCCTGTTCTCCGGCCTGTTCCGCAGCTACCTCATGACCATGGCGACATCGCTGGTCAACTCGGTCTGCCACAGCGACGGCCGCTACGGCTACCGCCGCTTCGATCTCGACGACGGCACCACCAACGAGTTCGTGACCACGATCCTCACCTTTGGCGAAGGCCTGCACAACAACCATCACCGGTTTCCGCGCGACGCCTACATTTCGCACGCCTGGTACGAGATCGACATCAACGGCCTGATCATTCTCGGTCTCGGAAAGCTCGGGCTGGTGCACGACATTTTCGCGGCGGGAAGCCGGACTGCTCGCTCCGAAGATTCAGAGGACGGAAAGCGTCCTGTGGCAGATAACGAAGCGATGGTCTGATGGAGGCCTGTAGCCCGGATGGAGCGTAGCGCAATCCGGGACCAGCGTGGCTTGGCGCGAGATCCCGGATTTCGCTTCGCTCCATCCGGGCTACGGTCCTTAACCGCCGCAAGCCGCAGAAACTGCCGCTTCCGTGAAATCCAAACATAAGTTGTGTTCGGAGGGAACTCTGGCCCGATGGGGCCGTTGAGCCTGTGATCCCCGAGCGCAGCGAGATCGAAGCTCCGATCCTCGCCTGAACAAGACCGCAGACGCGTTGTGAGAGCGGCTCGGCGCGATGCGTCCTCCGTGCGTATCAACCGGAAACCTTCATGAACAGCCCTGATGTTCGCAATGCCATTGAGATCGACCGCGGCTCCAGCCTCGCGATCTGCGATGAAATAGGCGACCGCCTGCGGAGCAAGCTTGGCGGCGAGCACGACCCATTACCGCGACATCTGACGGCCCTGGTCGACCGGATTGCGCAGATCAGCAGTCACTCGAAACAAGCGACGCTCGTGATGACCTCCAGATCGGATCCTGCATGCTAGACTTTTCCAATGCATCTTTTACGCCTGAAACCATCGGCATCATGAAAACCGCGCTGGACACGGCGGTTGCGTCACTGCCGGCCCCGGTCAGCTCTGCGCATGTCAGGTCGATCGCGGAGACAATCCTTCGCACGGCGAAGGAGGGCGAGCGAGACCCAGCTG
Organism: Bradyrhizobium sp. Ken64; assembly: GCF_055807555.1. NCBI lineage: Bacteria > Pseudomonadati > Pseudomonadota > Alphaproteobacteria > Hyphomicrobiales > Nitrobacteraceae > Bradyrhizobium > Bradyrhizobium sp. Ken64. Next base: position 55,465 of record NZ_JBVVPA010000015.1, read on the forward strand.
TGCTGGAGCGCATGGCGTTGATGGAGCTTCAGATCTCGCCGCGGGATTGATGCCGGCCCGCCAGCTTGTGTGCCGGCGCAGAAGCGCTCGCTTTGCCCTGCGGGCTCACCAATCCGGATCGCCGTAGTAGGGATCGACCATATAGGGCGGGGGCATCCAGGGCCCGCGCGACGGCCGGGGTCGCCGCGGTGCGGCCGCTTGCACATGCGGCCGTGCAGGCGCGGCGGCATCGTTGCTGATCGCGCTCCGCGCGGCGGGTTTCGCGGATGCAGGTGCGGATGACGATGCGGATGACGTCGTCAGCTCCTTTTGCAGCGCCTGGACCTGTGCGGCGAGGCGCGCATTGGCCGCCGCATCCTTCTCCTGCGCCGCCTTGAGCTGTTGAATGGTGTCGGTCTGCTCGCGCAGCGCCTGCTCGTTGCGGCTCTTCAGTTGCTCGAGCTTTCCATTGATGTTCGCAAGCTCGCTGGTGATGGTCTTGAGCGATTGCGCGAGATCAGACGACGAGGGGTCAGGCGTCGTGCTGCCAGCTCTTGAAGCGTCGGATCTTGAAGCGTCAAACCCTGCATTGCTCTCCGTGTCCTTGCCGGCCGGCGGCGCGGGCACGGTGCCGGGCTCGTCCGCGGCAGCCAATTGCACGGCCGGCGGTTGCGCCGGACTTTCAACCGCGGACGCTCGCGGAGGCTCGCTCGCGGCCGGCGGAGCCCATCGCGCCATGATCGATTTGGTCATCGACCTGGCCTCGTCGCGATATTGCGAAGCGAAGGCGACACCGAGAACGCCGATCGCCAGCACGAGAGCGACCAGAGCGCGCAGCATGGGCCGATCTCCCTTCAGGCCTTGGGTGCGAACCGTGCTAGCCGGCGCCAGCGCCGTGCTCTTGGGAGTCTTGTCCTCGGGAGCCTTGTCCTTGGGAGGCTGGACAGCCTCCGCACCGGCGCTTGCGCGCGAGACCCGTGGGCCTTCGCTGCCGCGTTCCATTCCGGAAACCAGCCGGTCCAGCCGCGCAAGGTCTTGCTCCGCGCTCTTGATCCGGTCGTAGGCCCGCGCCAGCCCGCCGTCGGCGCGCGCCGCGTCCGGCTTGTGGTCGTCAGGTTTGGGGTCGTTCGTCTCGGGCACCGATGCGCTCTCGCTCCAGTCGGGCGTCAATGGGAGTACGGCAGTTCGATCGTTGGAACGATAGGACTCGCCGCCGTCCCACACAACGCGCGTGCGAAGGAGAAATTATGGCGGGCTTGGGGGTAGGTCGGATCGAGGCCCGACATCGAAGTGCTCCTGGCCCGGATGAGCGCCTTGTCAGCCGTAGCTCGCAATTCTTGATCGGGATCAATTCCGTCTGCTCGCGCCGGCCTACGCTCGCGAAGTTGCCAAGCAATGGCGAGGTACGGCTATGTCGCGGAGCATTCGCAGCTATGTCGGCCTCGCCATCCTGATCGCGTTGTCGGGGCTGTTTCTCGTCATGATCGTCCACAGCGCCGGCGGAGCATCAAGGGCAGCCGTGCGCACGGCATCGGAGGGGCATCGTCTTGCGCAAGCGTGGTGCCAGACGTGCCACGCGGTCGAGCCCGGCATCGCCGGATTGTTCGATACCGCCCCGAGCTTCGAAGCCATCGCGAACCGCAACGGCACCACCGCGCTTTCGCTGAAAGTGTTCTTGAAGACCAGCCACCAGAACATGCCGAATCTGATCATCGCGCCCGATCAGGCTGATGCGCTGGTGAGCTACATCCTGAGCCTGAGGAACGGTTAGCCGCAGCTCCCAGGATGAGATGCGGGGATGGGCTGCGGGGGAGGCAACGGGCCGCCCCTTGATCTGGATCAAGCAGGCAGCGCCCGACCACCTCCACCGTGCAAACATTCATCGGAAGGAAAACATGGTTCAGACAAGAGCGACCGTCCTTGGTGCCTTCGCGGCCCTGCTGCTGATCGTGCCGGCCAAGGCCCAGGTGCTGGTCGACGTTTCCAAGATCAGCTGCGACCAGTACATCACCCAGCGCATTACCCACATGCAGACCGTGAACGTCTGGCTCGCCGGGTTCTACGCCGGCCGCCGCAACAATCCCGTTGTGGACACGCAAGCGCTGAACAAGAACGGCAACAAGCTCTCGCGCTTCTGCGAGTCGCATCGCGAGATGCCGCTGCTGGAGGCGGTCGAGGCCAATACGAAGTAGGAGGGGGGCGCGGGCGTTTGCGGCCGTGTCGGCCTGACCATTTCGCGGATTACGGCGACGTGCATTGACTCTACATCGACAGGTGAAGTGCACTGGCACCGTCATCGCCGGCCATCAATAGCGGCCGCCGTGGCCCTTTTGCTGCGTGATCCAGTCCGACAATGTTTTCGGTGTCGATGCCACGGTCCGGCCCGGTGATGCCTTCGGATTGTCGCGGACGCCTTTCGCCGGACGGCTGCGCGGCGCTTCCGTTGCGTTGACGCCCTTCGAGCCAGCGATCGATGCCTCTGCGGCTTCCTTCTCCAGGCGCAACTGTTTCAATCGCGCCATCTTGAGGCGCTCTGCCTCGACTTCGGGTCGCTCCGACAGTAGCGGCCTGTGTTGAGCAAGCTCCGCCGGGACGAGGACACCGATAATGGTCGTCTCGCCGAGCGCCTTGCAGGCTTCGAGCCGATGCAGTCCCTCGACCAGAACGAGGCGGTCTCCGTCGAGCCGGACGGAAATGGGTTCCTGTTGTCCGATGTCCAGCATGCTTTCCGCGATCTCCCCGACGATCTCGGGCTTGATCGCCTTTTTCATTTTCGTGGGGACGAAAATCTTCTCGATCTGGAAGCTTTCCGGTTTGGGCATAATCTGACTCCGCGTCTACCGGGCCCGTCGGAACCGATGCCGATGGTGGTCGGAGTTTAGGAGGGAAGGGCGCGAACGCAAAGGTAATTTCGGCGGTCGGACATTGATGAGCATCGAAGCTGGAACCAGTCTCGATGTCGGTGACAGTGCACTTGATTGACGCCGTTCACCAACGCCAGCCGAAGCCGCAGATCGGCAGGACGGAGCGAGTAAATTTGGTGCACTGTCACCGTAATTATAAGTCGTCTCAATCAGCTGACCACCGATATTCGAAATCATTGGGGCTCAGTTGCGTGGCTGCGGTAAGCCTGCGCCTGATGTCCGGTCCGCCCGGCATCATTTGCAGCATGTTTGAGTAATTGCGGATTGCACCGTTAATGCCAGCTAGGCAAGTCTTTGTCTTGACCCAGTTTTGTGGACTGAATACTCGATTGGCTGGCTGCGGCTCGTTCGCGGCTGTCTCAAGCGCTGCGTTGAGGCTGATCCCAGCAATCTTCACGATTTCTTCGACCATTCCATTTGCCGACGCCACAGTGTACGCGCGGCTCGGGATCGGAACGCGTTCGGACTGATTATTTAGAATCGAGAAACACATGCCGACGGCATACAGATGATGATAGGGAGCGTACGCCTTCATGGCCAAAAGCGTTTCATTGAGGCTAAGCGGATTCGAGCCAACCCAGGTGTTCAAAACTGCCTTCATCCAGGTATTTAGAGCAAATACGTTCTCTGGTGGATAGTCCTTATTCTTGAACAGCGTCTCAAAATATTTGTCGAATATCTTCGTCTCTCCATACGAAAGATTGGGGCGTTGTGAATGCCAGGCGATCAGATTCTTTGCTAGGCCTGACAGCTCGACGATCAGACTTTCGTCTTTCTCGGGTGGAGCATTCTCGCCGCGCTTGCACAGGAAGTGCCCAGTCGGATACTTGAGCTCGTAAGCCCTCTTGATCGCCAAAACGCGCTTGTCGTTGCTGCGAAGATCTCTGGCTTTAACTGCGCTTTGCGAGTTTGTGTAAATGGAAATCTTATCGGCGCGGTCTCTTTGCGGAATTTCATAGAAGCGAAACAGGATGAATGCGTCTTCGTGTTTTTTTACGGTTTCGCTGCATGAAAGAATAGTATTTAGCGATTGGCAGCCGTTGACAACGCTTAGTCCAGTCAGTTTTAGCGTATCCGATTCCAGTCGCATCTGATTGCAAAGGGCGGTCACTCCGTTATGAAAGAAGAAGAAGTCAGCCCGTTTGTCTCCAAGAAGGGTGGCCCGAATTCCTTTGTTTACAGTGTTGCTTATTCCTAGACTCTGCCGGACGTTCTTTTGAAAGAGCGTTCCATCCTTTATGCCGGGCAACTTGATGCATTCTTTGAGTGGAACTGCTGCAATCAAGACAGGCGTGCCAGCGATCTCGTGGTACATATACTTGCTGCCAGTCAGCTGCAGAGTATAGTTGACGCTTGGGTTGTCCGTTTCGATCGCGAATTCGTATCTGCGACGCAGCTCGTCATGGTCGATAACATGAATGGTGGCGTCTATATCGTCCCTCTCGCCAATTTTCGCTAGCTCTTGTTGGAAGGCTTCAAGATCAGCGGCCGCAGCTTCTGTGAGTACTCCGGTGGTGATGAGTTCGAAGGAAATCTCATAATCATCATCGATCGCCGTCGCCAGCTCAGACAGTTTACGCTGCAGTCTGCCATTCGCGACATTTTGCAGGCGCGCGAGGTCTTTTACTTGCAACCAAGCCGACAAAACCTCTCGTAGCGGTTCTGCATCGACGACGCCATTTTGGACGAATTTTCCCTGTACGATGTGAATTAAGGCCTTGTCGTCGTCGACGACAATTGCGTCAATCTGTTTATCGTTGCCTCCGTCGGTGATGTCGTCCCGCGTCTCATTCATATCTCGGAAGAGAATGTTCCGAAGATACCAAGCAACGAACCTTTGCCCGTCATTGCTGAATCGCGTTTGAAAATAGTCAGATGAAATTTGTTTTTTGATAAGGTCGTACATTCATCTCCCCAGCCGTTAGAGCCCTGAGCAGTTGTGCGATATTCCCTCGAAGCGCGCAATGGTGCATCAAAACAACCACACAAAAAAGGGCAGCCTCTCGGCTGCCCTTTTTGGATGCCTGGATTGAATCCAGGCCTCACGATCTTCTTTATCTACCTTCTCACGAACACCCCGTCGTGCTTCCGCACGTATCGCACTTCATGCAGGTGCCATTCCGCACCAGCGTGAAGTTGCCGCACTCCGAGCACATCTCGCCTTCGTAGCCCTTGGCTTTGGCTTCCGCGCGGCGCTCGGCCTTGCTGGGCACTGCGGTTTGCGCGCTGCCGGCCTTGCTCCATTGCAGGGCCTCCAGCTTCTCGGTGGGCGAGAGGTCGTGGGCGACTTCCTGCTTCAGCGCGACCGCGCCTTCCAGGACGTCGCCGGCACGGCCTGCGCCGTGCGAGGCGAGCGAGGTGACCTTGGAGCCGCCGGCCGGGGCGCTGTCGTTGCCTTGCGCGACCGCGGTCGAGCCGCCGCGCATCACCACGAGGTTGTCGGTGCGGGAGCGGGTGAGGCCGCGCGACACCAGCTTGGAGGCGCGCTGGCCGTGATCATCCGGCTCCTTGCCTTCCTCGACGCCCTTGCCGAGCACGTCGAACCCGGTCTCGCTGGGATCGACATGGGCGAGGTCGAAGCGGCTGAGATAGCTCACCGCCAGTTCGCGGAAGACGTAGTCGAGGATCGAGGTCGCGTATTTGATGCTGTCGTTGCCCTGCACGGGGCCCGCCGGCTCGAAGCGGGTGAAGGTGAAGGCGTCGACATATTCGTCGAGCGGCACGCCGTATTGGAGGCCCAGCGACACCGCGATGGCGAAGTTGTTGATGAAGGAGCGCAGTGCCGCGCCTTCCTTGTGCATGTCGATGAAGATCTCGCCGATGCGGCCGTCGTCATATTCGCCGGTTCGGAGATAGACTTTATGTCCGCCGACGACCGCCTTCTGGGTGTAGCCCTTGCGGCGATCCGGCATCTTCTCGCGCTCGCGCATCACGATGATGCGCTCGACCAGCTTCTCGACGATCTTTTCCGAGACCTGGGCGGTACGTGCCGCCATCGGCTTGTCGTAGAGATGCTCGATCGCATCGTCCTCGTCCTCATCGTCGGCGATGAGCTGCGAGTTGAGCGGCTGGCTGAGCTTGGAGCCGTCGCGGTAGAGCGCGTTGGCCTTCAATGCGAGTTTCCACGACAGCATGTAGGCGGACTTGCAGTCCTCCACAGTGGCGTCGTTCGGCATGTTGATGGTCTTGGAGATCGCGCCCGAGATGAAGGGCTGAGCGGCCGACATCATGCGGATGTGGCTCTCGACCGAGAGATAGCGCTTGCCGACCTTGCCGCAGGGATTGGCGCAGTCGAACACCGGATAGTGCTCGGCCTTGAGGTGCGGGGCACCTTCCACCGTCATCGCGCCGCAGATGTGGACGTTGGCCGCCTCGATCTCGCGCTTGGTGAAGCCGACGGCCTGGAGCAGGTCGAAGCCGGGGGCCGCGATGGCCTCGGCACCGATGCCGAGCTGGTCGCGGATGAAGTCTTCGCCAAAGGTCCATTTGTTGAAGGCGAACTTGATGTCGAAGGCGGTCGGCAGCGCCTTCTCGACCTTGGCGATGGCCTCATCCGTGAAGCCCTTGGCCTTCAGCGTCGAGGCGTTGATGCCGGGCGCGTTGGAGAGCGAGCCGTGGCCGACGGCGTAGGCCTCGATCTCCGCGATCTCGCTCTCGCGATAGCCGAGTGCACGCAGCGCGGCCGGGACCGCGCGGTTGATGATCTTGAAGTAGCCGCCGCCGGCGAGCTTCTTGAATTTCACCAGCGCAAAATCAGGCTCGATGCCGGTGGTGTCGCAATCCATGACGAGGCCGATCGTGCCGGTCGGCGCGATCACCGTGGTCTGGGCGTTGCGATAGCCGTGCTTCTCGCCGAGCTCGAGCGCCGCATCCCACGCGGCTTGCGCATGCGTCACGAGGTCGGTCTGCGGGCACGACACCAGGTCCATCGGCACGGGGTTGACGCTGAGCGCCTCGTAGCCGTTGGACTGGCCATGGGCGGCGCGGCGGTGGTTGCGGATCACGCGCAGCATGTGCGCGGCGTTCTTCTTGTAGCCGGGGAAGGTGCCGAGCTCGGCCGCCATCTCGGCCGAGGTCTTGTAGGTGATGCCGGTCATGATCGCGGTCAGCGCGCCGGCGATCGCGCGGCCTTCCTTGCTGTCATAGGACAGGCCCATGGTCATCAGGAGGCCGCCGATATTGGCGTAGCCGAGGCCGAGCGTGCGGAACTCGTAGGAGAGCTCGGCGATCGATTTCGACGGGAACTGCGCCATCATCACCGAGATTTCGAGCACGATGGTCCAGAGCCGGCAGAGATGCTCGTAGCCCTCGACGTCGAAACGCTTGGAGGGGATGTCGTAGAACGTCAGCAGATTGGCGGAGGCGAGGTTGCACGCCGTGTCGTCCAGGAACATGTATTCCGAGCACGGATTGGAGGCGCGGATGTCGCCGGACGCCTTGCAGGTGTGCCAGTCGTTCATGGTGGTGTTGAAGTGCAGGCCGGGGTCGGCCGACGCCCAGGCGGCGTAACCGATTTTTTCCCAGAGGTCGCGCGCCTTCAGGGTCTTGGTGATCTTCTTGGTGGTGCGTCCCACGAGATTCCAGTCGCCGTCGGTCTCGACCGCGCGCAGGAAGTCGTCTTTCAGCGAGACCGAATTGTTGGAGTTCTGGCCGGACACCGTGAGATAGGCTTCCGAATCCCAGTCGGTGTCGTAGACGTCGAACTGGATGTCCTTGTAGCCCTGCTTGGCGAACTGGATGACGCGCTTGATGTAATTGTCGGGCACGAGGCTGCGGCGCGCGAGCTTAATTTCGCGGCGGAGCGCCGGGTTCTTCTCGGGATCGAAGCAGTCGTCGCCCGAGCCCTCGCAATTGACGCAGGCCTTGAGCACCGCCTTGAGGTGCTTCTGGTTGATCTTGGATCCCGTGACGAGAGCCGCGACCTTCTGCTCCTCCTTCACCTTCCAATCGATATAGGTCTCGATGTCGGGGTGATCGACGTCGACGACGACCATCTTGGCGGCGCGGCGCGTGGTGCCGCCCGACTTGATCGCGCCCGCGGCGCGGTCGCCGATCTTGAGGAAGCTCATCAGGCCGGACGAGCGGCCGCCGCCGGAGAGGCGTTCGCCTTCGCCGCGCAGGCGCGAGAAGTTGGAGCCGGTGCCGGAGCCGTATTTGAACAGGCGGGCTTCGCGGACCCAGAGGTCCATGATGCCGCCCTCGTTGACGAGGTCGTCACCGACGCCCTGGATGAAGCAGGCGTGCGGCTGCGGGTGCTCGTAGGAGGATTTCGAGCGGGTCAGCTTGCCGGTGAAGGGGTCGACGTAATAATGGCCCTGGCCGGGGCCGTCGATGCCGTAGGCCCAGTGCAGACCGGTGTTGAACCATTGCGGCGAGTTCGGCGCGACCATCTGCATGGTCAGCATGTAGCGGAGCTCGTCGTAGAAGGTCTGGGCGTCCTCGTCGGAGGAGAAGTACTTGCCCTTCCAGCCCCAATAGGTCCAGCAGCCGGCGAGACGGTCGAACACCTGCTTGGCCGAGAGCTCGCTGACGAAGCGCTCTTTCTCGGGCAGGAGGGCCAGCGCCTCGGTGTCGGGCACGGAGCGCCACAGGAAGGAGGGGACGGATTCTTCCTCGACCTTCTTCAGGCGCGCGGCAACGCCGGCCTTGCGAAAATACTTCTGGGCCAGGACGTCGGAGGCGACCTGCGACCACGCGGTCGGGACCTCGACATTGTCGAGCTTGAACACGACCGAGCCGTCGGGATTCCTGATCTCCGACGTGGTCAGCCGGAACTCGATGCCGGCGTAAGGTGACTGTCCCGAAGTGGTGTGGCGCCGCTCAATCCGCATGGTCTTGCCCCGTCCTATCTTTGACCGGACCGCCTCCGTTCAGGCGTGCCGGGTCATCATTTCATTTCGCGGTGCTTGAGGGCGGTCGGGCCCCTTGGCAACGCAGCTCAGCCGGTGGACCCGGCCCATTTTTCTCCCGACGCGATTGTTCGATGCGCGCACCGATCACCCGCCGGCACGTCCAGACCCATCCGCCCCAAAGGGATGAGCCCGACATGCGTTCAACGCCCCACAACGTCACGTCTTCAACCATTGCCATCCGGGCCTGTTTCCAGCCCGTTCAGGCGCCCGAAAAGTCCGCTCGCCGGGCAGACAAGCCCGTATCCCGCTGCCTTTGTCTGGCTTGGCGGAGTGCTGTTTTGCAGACCCTTTGGGGGAGTGCCGGCGGGACGCAAACACACTCGCGCCGAACGGATCGAAAACTAGGACTCTCCATTGCGCCCGTCAAGAACTAGTGCGAGTTCCTGAATCAAATACTAAATATGGTGGATTGTGGGGGATAACAGGGGGCAGGCCCGCGCCTGTTGTTGAGCCAAGTATCAGTGAGTCCTCAGGGATTCCCAACCGAAAAAATTTGCATCTTGGGGTCCTGCTGAGGCTTCACCCCGCTGTTCACAGGGCAGGTATATTTTTAAGTCGCGGGCTTGCCTCCGGGGGACTCACGTAGGGCTACGGTAGGTAAGGGCAGGCATGCCCGCCGGGGTGGTGGTGGCAGGCCCGAATCCGCGCCAAGCTCGGTCAGATTTTGCCGGACTACCCACATGCTTGATTCGACTCGCCCGGTGCTGCGACCGCGCATCGCCCCGGCCGGCCTGATGTTCCTCGCCATCACCTCGGTGGGCTGGGGCTTCAACTGGCCGGTGACGAAGTTCCTGCTCTCCGAGCTGCCGCCGCTGACCTTGCGCGGGGTGACCGGCGTGCTGGGCGCGGTGCTGCTGGCGGCGCTGGCGCTGATCCGCGCTGACAGCCTCAGGGTCCCGCGCGAGATCTGGCCGCGGCTCGTGACCGCCGCGATCCTCAACGTCACCGGCTGGATGGTGTTGATGGGCCTGGCGCTGCTGTGGCTGCCGGCCAGCGAAGCGGCGCTGATCGCCTACACCATGCCGGTCTGGGCCTCGCTGATCGCCTGGCCGGTGCTCGGCGAGCGGCCGACCTTGTTGCGGACCATCGCGCTGGTGATGGCCTTTGCTGGCCTCGCCTCGATCATGGGCGGCAACGGCTTTGCCGCCACCGCGGACAAGCTGCCGGGCATCGTCATGGCGCTGTGCGGCGCGCTCGGCTTCGCGCTCGGCACGGTGTTTTCGAAGAAGTACCCGATCCGCCTGCCGCCGATCACGGCCGCGGCCTGGCAGATCGGGATCGGCTGCCTGCCCATCACGATCATCGGCCTCGCCGTCGAGACCACGCATCTGGAGCTGGTGACGCCGGTCGGCTGGTGGCTGCTGGTCTATTCGACCGTGGTGCAGTTCTGCATCGCCTATGTCAGCTGGTTCGCAGCCCTTGCGCGCCTGCCGGCCTCGGTTGCTGCGATCGGCACCATGGCAGTGCCCGTCATCGGCGTCGTGGCGTCCGCGATCGCGCTGCACGAGCCGCTGGGAGCGGGGCAGATCGCCGCGCTGATCTTCACGCTGGCGGCGGTGGTGCTGGCGACGCGGTAGCACGTGTAGTCATGAAGGGGCTGGCCGCCTGATGTCCTAAGCGGACGCTCGCGCGCGCTCCAACAGGCACGCGGCTGCGAGCAGATCGTGAGTTTCGAACCCTTCACTGAACTGCTCGTAGATCGAAGTGAGCAATCGGACGGCCTTCGGCCGGCGCCCGGCCGCTATCCAGCGCGTTGCAAGATCGGTGGCTACGCGCAGCTCAAAGGTCTTCGCCCCTATCGCGCGCGCCTCGTCCAGTGCCTGCTGTAACAGGCTTTCGGCAAGACGCGGCTCACCTTCGGAAAGGAGTACGGACGCCTCGACCCGCTGAAGCTCCGAACGACACCAGCGCTCTCCCTGATCTTCCTGATGGTGAATAGCCCTTGTGATCGCCTTTCGTGCCTCTTCGATCCGCCCTTGTCGCAGATAGGCGCGGCTGAGGACGGCGAGATAGCTGCCGATCCGCATCACGAAGCGACAGTCGATCAGCTCCTCGATCGCCGCACGGATGTCCTCCACTGCCGCAAGATCTCCGCGCAAATCGCGCAGGCAGGCCGAGAAATAGCGTTCGACCGGAATCCAGCGCGAGATGCGCTCTCGATCCAGATTGCGACGCAGCCGCTCCGTGTAATGCTCGAGCGCCGCCAAATTCCCGTTTTCGAGTGAGATCGGAAGCGCGGCGAGCCCTAGCGCATTCGACTGCGACACCCAGTGACCGCCGCGATCCGCAGCTTCGACGGCATCGTTGGCCAGCTTCGCCGCATATTCGGCTTGCCCCTGCATCCAGGCCACGAAAGGCAGATTGAAACGAACGGTGATGAAACGATAAACCTCGTTCGCATCCTTCCGCGAACGGCTTTCGGCCAGCGAATAGGTCGCCGCGAGGCGATCGAGAACCAGGCGGCTCTTGCCCAATTCGCCGGCGAAGGCGTGAGCCCATGCCCAAGCGCGATCGGCTTCGGACGTTGCCGTCAGGTCACGGTCCCGATCGGCCAGCGCCGTTGCTTCTTCAAGATGGGTAATCGCACGCGGGATTTGACCGATCTGCAGCAGGTAAAAGGCAAACCCCACCAATGCACGTTGCTGATACTCGACATCCCCGGCACGCCTTGCGAAGGCAATAGCATCGAGCCATGCAAGCGCATTCTCGTTCGAGAGCTTGCGCGCGTAGAACAGACTCCATCCCAGCGCACAGGCGAGTTTTGCACGGAGCAGATCGTCACATGCAATGGACTTGGCCAAGCTGAGCGCGGTCTCCAACCGTGCCTGCGCCTCCGAAAGAATCGACGTCTCCGACCACAAGGTGATGCCGGCCACCGCCAGCCTGATCGCGAGGGCAGGGTCCCCTTCCTCGCCAAACGCCCATGACAAAGCTGCCCTCAAGTCCGCGATGCGAGCAAGGTAGCGGTGCGTCCAATCGGCGGGTTCGCGCCAGTTCCACTCCTCCTCGGACTGTTCGAACAGAGCGAGCACCCGCTGTGCGTGACGGTGCAGAGCATGGCGGGATGCAGCATCAGCCAGCCGGCGCTCCGCTGCATAATGCCGTGTGCTGTCCAGCAGCCGATAGCGAAGGCTGGCTCCTTGCACTTGCGCGTTCAACAACGATTTGGTCACCAGGCCGCCGAGGCCGGTGACGACGTCGACCGGTGTGAGCCCCGCAGCCTCCGCGACAAAAACGGCATCCTCGGCGTCGAACGCGCCACTGAACACCGACAGCAAACCGAACAGTCTGGCTTCCCTCTGTGACAGGAGCTTGAAGCTCCAGTCGATCGTCGCCATCAGGGTTTCATGACGCGGCGTCGCGCCGTCGATACCGGGGGCGCGAAAACCCAGGTTTTGATCGAGAAGCGTCACCAGTTGGCGAGGCGTGAACCTGCCGAGCTGGGCTGCCGCCAATTCAATGGCCAGAGGAAGGCCGTCGAGCGCGTGGCATATCCGGGCGACCGCTTCGCAGTCGTCATCGACGAACTGATAGTCCGACCACTCTGCGGCGGCGCGGACAAACAGCTGCACCCCGGGGAATTTGATGGCCTGATCGATTGTAAGGGCGGAGCCGGGCCTGGGCGAGCCAAGCGAACCGAGCCGCATCAGATGCTCAGCGGGGGTGCCGAGCGGCTCGCGGCTGGTGGCCAGCAGCCTGGAAGACGATGTGTCGGTCATGAACCTGCCGGCAAACATGATGGCGGCAGGCAACACATGTTCGCAATTGTCCAGAACCACCAGCATTTGGCGCGACCTCAGATAATCGAGGACGGCAGTCATGTTGTTGTCCGGATTGCCCCTGATCCCCAAGGCCGTTACCAGCGCAGCGCCGAAGAGCATGGGATCAGCAATTGTCGCGAGATCGACGAAGCACACGCCATCACGGCAGCGGGGCGCGAAGACCTGTGCTGCTGCGATGGCGACCGTCGTCTTGCCGATGCCGCCCGCGCCTGTCAGCGTGACATGCCTATTTCCGATCAACGCCTGGGCAGTATCGGCGATTTCGGCTTCGCGACCAACGATGCCTCGCACCACGGGCGGCCTCGACAAGCTGGCCGGCTCCGCATGCGCAAGTTCGTCCCCGATCTCGCCGATGCTGGCTTGCACATCCGCAATGAACTTGTAACCCCGCCGCGCCACCGTTGCGATGTAGACGGGTTCAACCTGCGTGTCGCCCAGCGAGCGCCTCAAGCTCCACATATTGACCTTGAGATTGCTGTCGTGGAGGAAGGTGCCGGGCCAAGCGGCCTCCATCAGCTCATTCTTGCTGACGAGTTCGCCGCGACGCTGCACCAGCAGCTGTAACAGCTCAAAGGCGCGGCCGCCCATTTTGACCGGGTGGCCATCGAAAAGAAGAAGCTGGCGGCGCGGAACGAGTTGGAATGGCCCAAAGGAAAACGTGAGTTCCTCTCGACGCCGGCCTGTCTGCAATGTCTCCGTGGTAGCCCGCATTCTTCACTGCCAAACGACGCGACAATCCGCTGGAATATCATGCGTCGCAAGGCTGCTGAACACCGCGATTTTGAAAAAGCACGATCGCAGCCAGCATTTTGTCGCAGGATCGGAAGCGTTCCTTCAGCTTCGCTCGGGCCCTGCCGCGAACGACAGATTTACCTGATTTAACCGACCCGCACCGCTCACCGGACTATAGTCGCCGGATCGAAGTTTCGTCCGTCCGAAAGGTATCGCAATGAAACACCTGATCCTGGGAGCACTCCTCTCCATGGCGGCCACCCTTCCTTCGTTCGCGCAGACGCCCGCAAGCAAGCCCGTCTCGATCGTTCTCGTACACGGCGCCTTCGTTGACGGCTCGGGCTGGAAGGCTGTCTACGACATTCTCACCCGCGACGGTTATGAGGTTTTGGTCGTCCAGAACTCGACTGCAACGCTCGACGGTGATGTCGAGACAACGCGGGAGGTCATACGCAAGGCGGGAAAGCCGGTCATTTTGGTAGGCCACTCGTATGGCGGCGCCGTCATCACCGAGGCCGGAAGCGATCCTAAGGTTCGCAAGCTCGTCTATATTGCCGCTTTCGCGCCAGACGTCGGAGAATCCGTCTACGAGCTCGCGACGCGTCCTACTCCGGGCGAGGCTGGAGCACCATTGTTGCCGCCGAGCGGCGGATTTATTCTGGTTGATCCGGCGAAGTTTCCGAGTGCGTTTGCGCAGGATGTCGATCCGTCCATCACCGCCTTCATGGCCGCAGCACAAGTTCCGTGGGGACTCAAAGCGGTCGAACACAAGATCGTTGGCGCAGCATGGAAAGACAAACCCGTACACTACATGCTGACAACGCAAGATCACATGATTCCGCCGAGCACACAGCGCTTTATGTCTTCGCGAGCAAAAGCAAAAATTACCGAGCTGTCGAGCAGCCATGCCGCGATGCTCTCCCACCCGCGGGAAGTTGCAGCCTTCGTCGAAAGCGCGGCCGGAGAAGCAGATTGATATCACCGTCACTCTAAACAAGGGCCGGTTTGAATAGGCTTGTTGTCCTTTCTTCAGCGGCCCGCTCTACGGTGCGGGAGCCCCAGCTGCCCAGCGCCAGGTTGGCGGCAATAGGACGACATTTGGGCTTAGTGCCTTCGCAAGACTCAAGGAGAATATCATGACTCAGCACGTCCTGGTTATCGTCAGCAACGCAGCCGTGATCGGTCCGAAAAATCGTAAGACGGGCTTCTTTTTCGCCGAGGTCGCGCATCCGTTCGATGTGCTGGACAAGGCGGGCATTGCCGTTGAGTTCGCCTCTCTAAGGGGCGGATGGACGCCATATGATGCCTACGACGAGAAAGATCCTGCGCAGAAGGCTTTTCTCGAGAGCAAGGCCTTTCGCCGCTTGAATCGCAGTCGCAAACTAGCTGAGGTGGATGCTGCCGATTACGAAGCCATCTTCGTGCCAGGCGGTCTTGGACCGATGGTCGACATTCAGCGTAACCCCGTTGTTCAGAATTCAGTCGTGCGCGCCTGGAGCACTGGGAAGTTTGTAACTGCCGTTTGTCACGGTCCGTGCGCGCTGCTCGGGGTAGACCTGGGCGATGGCAAGCCGTTCGTGCAGGGCAAGAAGCTCACATCGTTCTCGAAGAAGGAAGAGTACGACTACGCGCGCGAAGACGTTCCTTACGAACTTGAAGATGCCTTGCGGGCAGAGGGTGCCGAGTATACGTCCGCAGCAAACTGGCAGCCTCACGTCGTCGTTGACGGACGCCTCATCACTGGCCAGAATCCCGCCTCGGCCGGGCCCATGGCCAAGGAGTTGCTGGCGGCACTCAGAAAATAAAGAACAGGCAGCCGAGCCATCGCCTGGCTGACCTGAACGCCGCAGTCACCCTGAAAAGGCCTAGTCGATGACAATGCCGTCGAAGATTACTGCCATTTTAGTTGCTCACCCGGGCAAGAGCGTTGAGCTTAGAGAACTGCTTGTTGGTCTGGCGCCGCATTGCAGGGCCGAACCCGGCAATCTGCGCTGGGACGTCTGGCGCGACAGTTCGGACGATCATCGTTACGTCCTTGATGAGCTTTACCGGGACGCCGCGGCGGTCGAAGCGCACCGAACCTCGCAGCACTATCAGGCCTACTTGGCCAAGGTTCCCGAACTGGCGGAACGTACGGCAGTCATCGCGAAAGCCGTGGATGTTGGATGATGGGGATCACGCCGCGAATGGCCCAATCGCCATTCGTAATGGCCGTGCGCGTTTACCACACCGACGTTTCCAGGTGGGACTTCGACCAAGGCGCGCGAGCCAGAAACACTAACCGGCCACCCCGCCTCCCAGCGCCTTCCTGATCATCTCGGCGAGCTGGTTGCGGCGGTAGGGTTTTGTCAGGAGCATGACGCCGTCATCGAGCTTGCCGTGGTGGACGATGGCGTTGTCGGTATAGCCGGAGGTGTAGAGCACCTTAAGGCCGGGGCGGATCGTCGCCACCTTGTCGGCGAGCTCGCGCCCGCTCATGCCGCCGGGGATGACGACGTCGGTGAACAGCAGATCGAACGGCTGGCCGGCCCGGATCAGCTCCAGCGCGGCCTTGCTGTCGGGCGCGGCGACGGTCTGGTAGCCGAGGCTCTGGAGCTGCACGGTGACGAAGTTGCGCACCAGCGGATCATCCTCGACCACGAAAATGGTCTCGGCCCCGCCTTCCGCCGGCGGCGTCGTGGTGGGGGCCACTTCGGCCATGCCTTCGCCCGGCGGCAGATAGAGCTTGATCGTGGTGCCGTGGCCTTCCTCACTGTAGATCTTGATGTGGCCGCCGGACTGCTTGACGAAGCCGTAGACCATGGAGAGGCCGAGGCCGCTTCCCTTGCCGACCTCCTTGGTGGTGAAGAACGGCTCGAACGCCTGCTGCTGCACCTCGGCCGGCATGCCGGTGCCGGTGTCGCTGACGGCGAGCATCACGTAAGGGCCGGGCCGCACGTCGGGATTGTTTTGCGCATAGGCCTGGTCGAGCACGACGCGGTGGGCCTCGAGCAGCAGCTTGCCGCCGTTCGGCATGGCGTCGCGGGCGTTGATGGCCATGTTGAGCAGGGCATTGGTGAGGCGGGACGGATCGATGTGCGCGGTCATCTGCCCCTGTTCGAGCACGGTCTCGATCTCGATCTGCTCGCCGAGGGTGGGGCGCAGGAGTTTCGCGATGTCCGCGACCGCGGCGTTGATCTCGACGTTGCGCGGCTGGAGCGGTTGCCTGCGCGCGAAGGCGAGCAGATGCTGGATCAGCTCGGCGCAGCGTTCGGCGGCCTCGTCGATCAGGCGCGCCACGCGCTGGAGGTCGGGCTGCTGCTTCAGGCTTGCCACCAGCGTCTCGGTATTGCCGGAGATCACGGTCAGCATGTTGTTGAAGTCGTGCGCGACGCCGCCGGTGAGCTTGCCGATCGCATCCAGCTTCTGCGACTGGTACAATTGCCGCTCGGTCTCGCGCGAGGTGGTCGCGTCGTGATAGACCAGCACCGCGCCGGAGACGTTGCCTTGCCCGTCCAGCATCGGCCGGCCGCTGATCATGAGATGGCGGGAAGGATTGCCGCTGTGCGGGCGGACGATCATCTCCATGTTCTCGAACGGCTCGCCGCGCAGCACGCGTGCCGACGGCAGCTCGTCGGGCTTGAGCGGGGTGACGCCGTCGCCGTGAAGCACGCTGGACATCGCGCGCAGATTGCGCAGGTTCATGCCGGTCCGGTGCAGCAGCATGCGCTCCGCGGCCGGATTGGACAGAAGGACGTTGCCCTCGGCATCGATGACCAACACCGCCTCCGCCATGCTGTGAAAGGTGCTCTGGAGCACGTTGACCGACAGGCGCAGCTCGTCATGCGCGTTGACCAGATGCTCGGTGCGCTCGGCCACCGCGGCCTCGAGCTGCTGATTGGCGGCCGTGGTCTCCAACAGCGTGCTCTTGAGTGCGCCCTCGCTGCGCCGGCTCTCGCGCATCATCATCACGACCAGCAGCAGGATCACCAGCGCGCCGGCGACGTCGATCCCGAGCAGCACGATGCCGGTGCGGCGCGAATCCTGGGAGCGCGCCGCGAGCAATCGTTCTTCCTCTGCGCTCAAATGATCGAAATTGCCCATCACCGTGTCCATCAGGCCACGGCCCTCGCCCTTGCCCTGGACCGCGGCAATGCCGGCCTGATCGTTTCCGGCGCGCAGGCGCATCACTTCGGCGGCGATCTCGATCCGGCGCAGCGCCAGCGGCTCGGTGCCCTCGAGCAGCGCGACATGTTCGGGAGTGTCGCGCACGCTGCGCTTGAGGTCGGCGAGTGCCGGTGCGATCCGGGCGTGCACCGCCTGGAATTCTTCGCTGAAGCTCGGGTTGCGATAGATCTCGTAGCCGCGAGCGGCGCTCTCGGCACTGCGCATCAGCACGCGCAGGTCGGAGATCTTCTTGAGCACCTGGACGGTATGATTGACCCAGGCCGCGTCGGACCGTGACTTGACGTCGAGGCCGATCGAGGCTGCGGTGATGATCAGGAGGATGGCAAGTCCAGCACCGAGAATGACGCGCTGCGTTGGGATCAAGGGGCTTCTTTCTTGTCCTTCGGCTGCGAGCCATCGCCCGGCGCGGCGATGCATTCCCGGATCGTGGTCAGCAGCGCGTCCGGCGTGAACGGCTTGCGCAGGCAGCGGGTGGCGCCGAGTTCCAGCGCCATCCGAAGGAAGTCGGGGGAGGGCGAGGCGGACGACGCGAAGGCGTAGCCGGACATCGCGATCAGCGGAACCGCCGGCGCGCGCTCGTGAAAGATGCGAATGGACTCGAAGCCGCGCATGTGCGGCATGAAGATGTCGACCAGCATCACGTCGAACTTCTGTGTTTCGAGCGCAGCCAAACCCGTTTCTCCGCCGTCAGTCAACGTGACGTCGAAGCCCTGACGTTGGAGGAGGACCTCGATGGTCGCGCCGACCATCGGATCGTCATCAACCACGAGAATGCGCGGCATGACACTTCCCAGTCATCGAAGTCCCCACAGCCAAGTTGATACAGGTGAATCGCGCGTCGGGTCAATTTGGGATTGGATAAGGGTAGATATGCACGGTGCGGTGAATAGAGGTCCACTCGCATCGGTTGCGCGCGGCATCGCCGATGACGAATACGAGGCGAGCGAAACAGGGTGAGGTGCCTGAATGAAAAAGGCGTCGCATCGCTGCGACGCCTTCTTCTCCAAGTGTTGCAGGTCGTCTTACGGGCAGGGATGACGCTGGCCGTCATAGCCGAGATAGGTGCCGGACGCCGAATCGTAGGACTTGTAGCGCTGCGCGCAGTACGCCGTGGAGTCGCCGCCGGTATCGGGGACCACGGCCACTGACGGCTCATCGTAATAGCTGTCGCCGTAGTAGTATGGGTCGTCATAGTAGCCGCCGCCGTAATAGGCGTACGAGCCGAGACCGCCGATCGCAGCACCCGCCGCGACACCGGGCCAGAAGCCGCCACCGTGATGGCGCCAGCCGCCGCCGTGCCAATGACCGCCGCCGCCATTCCAGTGGTGACCCCCGGCTGCTGCGAAGCTTCGTCCGCCGCCGCCGTTGAAGGATGCTCCGCCGCTGGGACGCGCGACTGCACCTGCTGCGAAGTTACCGCCGCCGCCCATGCGTGCGCCGCCACCGCCAAAGTGAGCGCCGCCGCCACCGAAGTGAGCGCCACCGCCGCCACCGATGTGAGCACCGCCGCCGCCGAAGTGGGCACCGCCACCTCCGCCGAAATGCCCACCACCCCCGCCACCGCCATGTCCGGGACCTTGCGCGAAGCTCGGCGTCGCCAACGGGAGAACCAGTGCCACGGCCGCAGCCGCGCTCAACACTCTCAGACTTTTCATGATCAAACTCCTTTTCCCAGAAGCAAACCCCATGAAAGGGCCGTAGTTCCTGGGATCACGGCGGTTTGCGTGCGAGGACAAGCTTTCATGGCCACGCTGTATCCGGCATGAACGGATCGCGTCCGATTTGCGGCAGCGTTCCGTGCCGGGAGACCGCATCTGCAGCAGGGCACCGCCGCCCGCGCCGAACTGGACATTTCGCCGTCCGGATGGCATCACGACCCGACGAAGCAGGGCCCTTGCCGCATGAAACAATTCTTCCTGAAGTTCTTCACCTGGTGGAATGGCCAGACGTTTGGCACCCAACTCTGGACCAAGCGCTATGGCGAGCTGGTCGGCCAGGACGAGCAGGGCAACCTCTATTATCGCACCCGTGGCGGGGTGATCGACCCGACGCTCGGCTTCGAGCGCCGCTGGGTGGTCTATAACGGCTATGCCGAGGCCAGCCGTATCCCGCCGTCCTGGCACGGCTGGATGCACCACACCGTCGACGTGCCGCCGACGCAGGACAATTACCAGCCGCGCGAGTGGGAAAAGCCGCACCAGCCCAATCTCACGGGCACGGCGAACGCCTACCGTCCCTCAGGCTCGACGCTCGCCAGCGGCAAGCGGCCGAAGGCGACCGGCGACTATCAGCCCTGGACGCCCAGCTAGGCTTCCGATCCCCGTCTCAATCCTTGTCGTGGGAGTGGATGCACCCGCATCCGCCGCGCTTTGCTGTGGACAACGGGAACAGCGGGGATGATCCCTGCGCGCCGGTTGCGGCCACGCGGGGGATGCGGCTCAATGGTCGCATCTTACGGAGATGGGAGACCATCGCGTTCGGTTCGGGCAACAGTTCGCGACTGTCCCGAAATGCAGCGGCCGCCGACCAGGACTCGATCGGGAGATAGGCCCCCGGTCTGGAAGCTCCGAAATCGCCCGATGAAATGTGCAGCCGCCGTAAGACAGGAAAGGCCGCTCGGGAAACCGGGCGGCCTTTTTCTGTTCGGGCTTGTGGATGTCTCGTGCTCCGAGCGCTGCGCTGCTTCAGCGGTGCGCTGCAGAGCCCGGGCCCAAGCATCAGCACCCGCGTGGCTTGCTGGGTCCCGGCTCTGCGGAGCGTCACTGCGTGCCGCGCCGCGTCCGGGACACGCGAGCAACTACATCATCCTTTCAGCCGCGCGCTTCACCGCCTCTAGCCGCCGGGCCTGGCCCTGCGCGCCACGCTCTTTGAGCAGCGCCAGCACTTCCGCCGGCGCGGTGTCGGGGGAGCCTGCATTGAACGGCGGGGCCGGATTGTATTCGAGCTGAAGCTGGATCGCCTCCGCGGTGGTGCGATCGACCATGATCGACACCAGGGTCAGCGCGAAATCGATTCCGGCGGTGACGCCGCCGCCGGTGATGCGGTTGCGGTCGATGCAGACGCGCGTCTTGGTCGGCGTCGCGCCGAACTGAGCGAGCATCTCCATCGCGCTCCAATGCGTGGCGGCGCGGTAGCCCTTCAAGAGGCCGGCGGCGCCGAGCGCCAGCGATCCCGTGCAGACCGAGGTGACGTATTTGGCGCCCTCGGCCTGCCGGCGCAGGAAACCGAGCACCTCCTCGTCATTGAGCAGGTCGTTGGTGCCGCCGCCGCCGGGCACGCAGATCACGTCGAGCTGCGGGCAGTCGGCGAATGTCGTCGTCGGCGTCAGCGTCAGCACGGAATCGCTCGGAACCGGCTCGATCCGTTTCCAGATCAAATGCAGTTTTGCGCCCGGCACGGAGGAGAACACCTGCAAGGGACCGGTGAAGTCGAGCTGGGTGACGCGCGGAAACACCAAGAGACCGATCTGGAGCGGGGACGACATGAGAGCCTCCAACTATGAGCTTGACGGACGCAGCCTGTCATGATGCCCTTCCGTCCAAAATGGCGTATTTCCCTCGCTTTCGGACATGACCATGATCGGCATCCTGATCTTCCCGGACTTCCAGTTGCTCGATGCGGCCGGCCCGATCTCCGTGTTCGAGATCGCGGCGCGCTGCACGGGCAAGACGACGACCGGGATCCGCGTGCTGGCGGTGAACGCGGGGCCCGTGCGCAGCTCGTCCGGCGTGGAGATGATGGCGCGCGACTTCAAGTCGGCGAATGCGATCACGACGCTGGTCGTGGCGGGAGGCGCGGGCGTGACGGACGCCGCGCGTTGCGAGGTCACGCGCGCCTTCGTGCAGCGGCTGGCGCGGCGCGGCGTGCGGGTCGCGAGCGTCTGCTCGGGCGCCTATGTGCTGGCCGAAGCGGGTCTGCTCGACGGGCGTCGCGCCACCACGCATTGGGGACGCACGCGGGATTTCGTCGCGCGCTATCCCAAGGTGAAGTTCGAGCCGGACCAGATTTTCACCCGCGATGGCAATGTCTGGACCTCGGCAGGCATCACCGCCGGCATCGACCTTGCGCTTGCGATGGTGACGGAGGATCATGGTGAGCAGATCGCGCAGGACACCGCGCGGCAGCTCGTACTGTATCATCGCCGCAGCGGCGGCCAGTCGCAGTTCTCGTCACTTCTGGAATTGAAGACGCCGAACGGCCGCTTCGGCGCGCTGCTGTCCTGGGCGCGCGAGAACCTCGATGCCCGCTTGACGGTGGAAGACCTCGCCGACCGCGCCGGCATGAGCGCGCGGCATTTTGCCCGCGCCTTTGCCGCCGAGACCGGCACGACGCCCTCGAAGGCCATCGAGCGGCTGCGCATCGAGGTTGCGCGCGAGCGCGTGCAGTCCTCGCGCGAGGCGATCGAGCTCGTTGCAGAGACGACCGGCTTCGGCGATCCCGAGCGCATGCGTCGCGCCTTTATCCGCGCCTTCGGCCAGCCGCCGCAGGCGCTGCGGCGCGCGGCAAGGGCCGGGTAGGGAGAATTGATCAATTGGAGAGGCCGCTTTAGCGGGTGAACAGACTTGCATAGTGCGCGGCCTTGCTTCACCCGTTGCAGACGATGTGTACACCACGTGCCGTCGCCGATACCGATGCAAGGAACCCCAATGACTGATCGAGAAAAGATTCTGATTGCTCTTCGCGAAAAACCTCTGAAAATTTTCGAGGTCATGAAGCGCGTGAACATCAAGAATCAGGACGACTGCCAGTCGCTCCTGTTGAAGATGCGTGACGAAGGCGCTGTGAAGTTCGATATTCACAAGGGACATTGGCGCGCCGCGTGACGACATTCGCTTGGTGACCAACGGCCTCGCGATGGCAGAGCGGGCAAGACTTGCGTATTGGTCAGCCCGATGCGGCCTTGCCGCCGGTCGCCGCGGCGCCCGAGGCCTGTGCGCGCGCCGTCAAGCGCCGCGCGATCGGCATCAGCATGTAGGGCGCCAGGTGAATCGGAAACTGCGTCATCGCGAAGTAGAGCCAGGTCGTCGGCGGCAGCGCGCCGGCGGTCGCGGCGAGCATCAGTCCCAGATTGCGCTGTGACACCATCAGCCCGAGCGCCAGCGCGCGCTCATAGCCGATGCGGCGGAACAGCAGCGTGGTGACGGCGAGCAGGGTGAAATAGATCGCGAAGGCGAGCGCTGCGAAGCCGAGGGTGGAGACTGGCCGGGCGACGAGATCGCTCGCGACGTCGCCCATGATCGCGGTCGCGAAGACCAGCAGAATGACGATGTTGAAGCCGTCGATCGGCTGCCTGTGGCGCTGGATCGCGGCCGCGCCGCAGACTTGTCGGATCACGGTGGCGGCCAGCAGCGATGCCGCGAGGATCCCGAGCAGCTTCAGCCCCAGCGCCGGCGGCGAGATGCTGAGCATGCCATCGAGGAACAGGCTCGCGAACAGCGATGCCGTGAACGGCACCAGCGCGGTCGCGCTCACCAGCGTGACCAGCACCAGCGTGGCGTCGAGGCCCATCAGCGCGGCAAGCGCCGGCGCGGCCATCATCGGAGAGGCCATGCTCTGCAGCATCAATGCCAGGGCAAGGTCGGGCGCGCGCGCCGTGAGCCCGGTGACGTGGACGACCAGCCCGACGATCACAGGCACGCCGATCATGGTCCAGACGGTCGCGGTCGCGACCAGCGCCGGCCGGCGCAGATGGCCTGAGAGCGCGGCGAGGTCGACCCGCATGAAGGAGATGCAGAGCAGAACGAAGATCGCCTCGGTGACGTAGGGGCGCAGCAACGCCCCGAGCGGCGGCACCGCGAGCGCGATGAACACGACGGCGGCCACCGCGCGGGTGCCCTGGCCGCCAAGCCATGTCAGCCCGCGCAGGGGGAGGGCGAATATGCTTTGAAGAACCGGCGGCATCGGGATTGGCGTTTCAGCCCAGTCCTTTCAGCCACGCGCCGATCTCGCTCACGGCGATATTGGCCTCTCGCAGCAATTTTCCGATCGTGAAGAAGCCGTGGAACTGGCCGGGATCATGCTTGGTAACCACGGGCGCGCCGGCCTGCTGGACGGCCTTGCAGACGGCGGCGGCATCGGGATCGAGCACGACGGGCATGGGGGAGCGACCTCTGGGTCTTTTAGTTATGGTTGGAGTTCGTTTTGGGTCGGCGCCGCCTCAGCCGCCGGGAAAGGTGCTCGACTATCCCATCCGGGGGCCGATCTGGCCAGACCGGGGCGGGAAGGGCAGGGATGCCGCCCTTCCCCCGCCGTATTCGCCGTGTTAACCGGATGGCCTGCGAGCGGCGGTATCCCCTGTAGAATGTCCAGCAAGCCCGATTCGCTGTTGAAGCCGCGCGAGATGTTTCGAACATTTACCCTGACAGGCCTTGCGGCGCTTCTGGCCGCCACCGCACTGACGGCTGCAACGCCGGCGCAGGCGCAGATCGGCACGATCTTCTCCGATCCGCCGCCGCTGCGGCCGCCCGGCAACATTCCGCGTGGCCAGCCGCAGCCGCAGATCCCCGACGACGATGAAGAAGTGCCGGAGCTGCCGCCGCAAGGCCGTGTGCTGCCGTCGCGCCCGATGGCGCCCCCGCCGGGCCGGCAGGGCAATGTGATGCCGGGGCCGGTCGAGAGCCAGCCTCTGGCGCCGCCGCCCGGTTCGAGCGCCGCTCCGCCAAACCAGCCGCCGCCCGTCGCGGTCGCTCCGTCCAATCCGCAAGGGGCCCCGGGCGCGCCCGGTCAGCGCCAGCCACAGCAGAAGGGCGGGCCGGGCGGCGCAGTCCCGCAGACGCCGGCGAGCCTTCAGCCCGGCGACGAGGTCGTCACCGAGCCGCCGGCCCAGAAGATCGTGAACAAGAAGGCGACCTTCTCCGGCCTCGACAAGATCACCGGTCGCATCATCAATTTCGACGAGGAGATCGGCGAGACCGTGCAGTTCGGGGCGCTGCGCGTCAAGACCGACGCCTGCTACACGCGGCCCGCGACCGAGGCCGCCAACACCGACGCCTTCGTCGAGGTGGACGAGATCACCTTGCAGGGTGAGGTGAAGCGCATCTTCTCCGGCTGGATGTACGCGGCAAGTCCGGGCCTGCACGGCGTCGAGCACCCGATCTACGATATCTGGCTCACCGACTGCAAAGAGCCGCAGCAAACGATCGCGACCGCGGCACCGGATCCCGGCACCAAGCCGGCGACGCCACCGCCGCCGCCAGCGCAGAAGAAGGCCGCGCCCAAGCAGGTGCAGCAGCGTCCGCCGCAGCCCTTGCCGCCGATCCAGCAGCAGCAGCCGGCACCGCCGCCGCCACCTCCGCCGCCCGAGCAGCGACCGGGTCTGTTCGGTATCCCCGGGTTTGGCCGCTAGGCCACTCCCCCGGGTTCGGCCGGTAATATCCCTGACTATTGCCGCGCGGCGATGATCTCGAGGGCGCGTGCGCCCGGGATCGCTTCGCCGGCGGAGAGCCTCAGGAAATCCCCGGGTTCGCCCGCGAGCGCCTTGTCGAGCAGCGCCGTGTAGCGCCGCCGCGAAATCTCGGCCGCGCCAAAACTCTTCAGGTGTTCGGTGACGTATTGGGTGTCGAGCAGCTCGAAGCCGCCATGGATGAGCCGCGCGACCAGATGCACCAGCGCGACCTTGGAGGCATCGCGCACGGTGTGGAACATGCTCTCGCCAAAAAAGGCCCGGCCCAGGCTGACGCCGTAAAGGCCGCCGACGAGGTCCTCGCCCTGCCAGGCCTCGACGCTGTGGCAATGGCCGAGCTCGTACAGCCCGCCATAGAGGTCGCGGATGCGCTTGTTGATCCAGGTGTCCTCGCGCCCGGCTTGGGGGGCGGCGCAGCCGGCGATCGTAGCCTTGAACGCGGTATTGACGGTGACACGGAATGAATCCGAACGCACGGTGCGCGCGAGCCGGGAGGCCACGCGAAATCCGTCGAGCGGGATGACGCCGCGCAACTCCGGCTCGACCCAGAACAGGGTCGGATCATCGGCGCTTTCGGCCATCGGAAAGATGCCGCAGGCATAGGCGCGCAGCAGAACGGCCGGCGTGATTTCAGACGGGGCAGAGTCGCGCGAAGTCATGGCTCGCCACATTAGCAGGATCGCAATGCGGTTGCGATGGGCGGTGCGGTCAGTTCGCTGCCGCAGCAGCCGGCTTGTTATCGGCTGCCGGTACACGGCGGAACCTCAACATGATTCGGGTTCCGGAATGGGTGGGATCGCGCTCGACCGAAGCGTCGAGCTTGGTGGCCATGGCTGCGACGATGCGCTGGCCCATGCCGGTGGAGCGCGGATCGGCCTTGACGTTGTCGCCGACGCCGTCGTCGCTGATCGACAGCAGGAGATCGTCGCCATGCGAGGTCAGCTCGACATGGATCGGGCCGGCGCCGTCGGGATAGGCGTATTTCACCGCGTTCATCACCAGTTCGTTGACGATGATGCCGACGGCGACCGCACGGTCCGGATCGATCTCGATCGGTTCGGCCTGCAGCGTCAGGCGCGACATCCGGTTGCCCTCGGCCGAGCGCCTGAGATCCTCGAGCAGCGAGTCCAGATACTGGTTCAGGACCACGCTCTTCAGGTCCTGCGAGGTGTAGAGGCGGCGGTGCACCTGCGCGACCGCGGCGACGCGGCCCATCGCATTGGTCAACGCAGCCTTGACCTCGTCCTGCGCGGCGGAACTTGCCTGCAGATGCAGCAGGGAAGCGATGATCTGCAGCGAGTTGCCGACGCGGTGGTTGACCTCTCGCAGCAGCAGTTCGCGTTCGGCGGCGAGCGCTGCGTAGCGGTCGCGCGAGGCATGGATCTCGGCTTCGGCTTCCTCGCGCGCCTTCTGCAATTCGGCCTGGCGCAGCGCGCCCTCGGCCGCGACGTGAAGCAGGGGGATGAAGTCGCCCTTGACGTCCTTGACGAGATAATCGGCCGCGCCAGCCTTCAGCGCCGTCACCGCAATGCTGGAATCCTGCGACGCCGTGACGAACACCACCGGCGGTGCGCCCGGGATCGCCATGATCTGCTCCAGCGTCTCCAGCCCGTCGAGGCCGGGCATGTACTGGTCGAGCGCGACCACGTCGATGCCGCCGGTCGTGCCCGCGCGGCGGATGTGCTCGAGGCCTTCCTCGCCGCTCACGGCGTGAACGACTTTGTAGCCGCGCCGTGTCAGGCCGCGATCGACCAGGCGCGCCAGCGCCCCGTCGTCGTCGATGTAGAGCAGTGTGGGCATGCGCTGGTTCATGGGGCGGCGGGCGGAACCTGGATGACCGAGAAGAACAAGCCGAGCTGCCGGATGGCATTGGCGAAATTCTCGTAGTTCACGGGCTTGGTGATGTAGACGTTGCAGCCGAGCTCGTAGCAGCGCTTGATTTCCTGGGAATCGTCGGTGGTGGTCAACACCACCACGGGCGAGGCCTTCAAATATTTGTTCTCCTTGATCTGCTTCAGAATGTCGATCCCGGTCATGTCGGGCAGGTTGAGATCGAGCAGGATCAGGAGGGCATTGCCCTTCTGCACGAGACCGCTGCCGTCGGGTCCGAACAGGTGTTTCATCGCGTCCGTGCCGTTGGCAAAGGAGATGATCTCGTTGTTGACGCCGGACCTTCGGATGTTCCGCTCGATCAGCCGCGCGTGTCCTTCGTCGTCCTCGATCATGATGATGCTGACGGGTTGAGTCATTGATCCGCGTTCCGGTTGCTGGCGTTCCAGGTGATGGGCAGCGTGATGGTGAAGGTACTGCCCGTATTCAGTTCCGATGATACCGACATGGTGCCGCCGAGGCGACGCACAAGTGCACGCACATGCGCAAGACCGATGCCCTGACCGGGCTTGTCCTGGGTTCCGGCGCGGCGAAACAGGTCGAATATCCGCTGGTGGTCCTTGGGGTCGATGCCGCGGCCGTTATCGCTGATCTCGAAGATAGCGTAGCCGAGCTTGGTGCGCCCGCGGATTCTGATCTCGCCGGGGACGCCGGGCTTGAGATATTTGATGGCGTTGTCGATCAGATTGGAGAATATCTGCTCCAGCGCCAGGCGGTCGCTGACGAGATTGGGCAGGGGGGCGACATGGATCTCCGCCTGCGCCTCGGCGGCCTGATGCGCCAGCGTCGATACGATCGCTTCGATCAGCTCGGCGGTGTCGATCTTTTCGGGCTGGAACTCGCGCCGGCCCTCGCGGGTGAGATTGAGGATCGCCGAGATCAGGCGGTCCATCTTGGCGATCGACGACTTGATGAAGCCCAGCGCTTCGGAAAAATCCGCTGAGAGCTGCTTGTCGGGACCTTCGAGCGCGATCTCGCCGTCCGGCAGCGGCGGCCCGTCGGCCGGGACGTGGGTAAGGCCGCCGATACGGCGGAAAATGTCGCCGCCGAGCTCTTCGAGTTCGCTGGTGAAGCCCATGATGTTGACGAGTGGCGAGCGCAGATCGTGGCTGACGATATAGGCAAAGCGCTGGATCTCGTTATTGGCTTCGCGCAGATCGGCCGTGCGTTCGTCGACCACGGCCTCCAGATTGACATTGGCATCGCGCAGGCGGGCCTCGGCATCGTCACGGGCGCGGGCCGAGCGCCGCACCAGCCAGATCGAGATCAGCGCCAGCAGCACGACGAGGCCCGAGCCGATGCCGGTCATCGACGCGGCCAGGGTCTGGCTGCGGTCCGAATTGACCGTTCGGAGCCGGAACAGCCGTTCTTCTTCCTGGATCATCTCGGTCGCGACTTTGGCGATTGCGGCTGTCGCGTCCGTGGAGACAACCTCGCGGACCAGCGCTGCGGCGTTCTCCGGCTCACCCCGCCGGAGGAAATCCATCTCCTGCGCGAACTGGCCGAGACGGGTCTCGATCGCCGCGCTCAGCTTCTCGATGTTCTCGCGTTGCGCCGGATTGTCGCCGGTCAGGCGCGTGAGCTTGTCGAGAGCCGGGACGACGGCCGCCACGGCCTTGTCATGGTCGACCTTGAAATCCTCGCCTCGTGTCAGGAGGTAGCCCCGGGCGGTGCTCTCGGCTCGGCGGATTTCCAGCAGGAGGGCGTTGATCTGATTCTCCGCCTCGATGGTGTGAACCACCCATTTGCTGTCGTCTCTCGCCTTGTTGACGAGGTAGACGGAGCCGGCGCTGATCACGGTCAGCACCAGAAGTCCCGCTGCGAACAGCAGGATCTGCCAAAACGTACGCCGTCGCTGCGCGTCAGCGGTCACGACGGTCTCGCTCGATCAGGCTTGCCGGACTTCAAAACGCCCCCTCGGAACTGTCCCCACGTCCTAAACGCGATTAGGGCCAAAGGGTTCCATGCGGAGGGACGGCTACTTCGGGGCGGGTTCCGCCTTGCCGGCGAGATATTGTTCCAGCCAGTGAATGTGGTAGTCGCCGTTGATGATGTCGTCCTCGCGCACCAGCGCGCGAAACAGCGGCAGGGTGGTCTCGATGCCCTCGACCACCATCTCGTCCAGCGCCCGGCGCAGCCGCATCAGGCACTCGCCGCGGGTCTTGCCGTGCACGATCAGCTTGCCGACGAGCGAATCGTAATAAGGCGGGATCGTGTAGCCCTGATAGACGGCGGAATCGATCCGCACACCGAGCCCCCCGGGCGGGTGATATTGCGTGATGCGGCCGGGCGAAGGACGAAAGGTCTGCGGATTCTCGGCGTTGATGCGGCACTCGATTGCGTGGCCGATGACCTGGACCTCTTCCTGCCGCGCCGGCAGGTCGCCGCCGGCGGCGATGCGGATCTGCTCCAGCACGAGGTCGATGTCGGTGATGCTCTCGGTGACGGGATGCTCGACCTGGATGCGCGTGTTCATCTCGATGAAGTAGAACTCGCCGTCCTCGAACAGGAACTCGATCGTGCCGACGCCGAGATATTTCATCTCGCGCATCGCCTTGGCGCAGGTCTCGCCGATCTTGGCGCGGGCCGCCGCGGTCAGCACGGGCGAGGGGCCTTCCTCCCAGACTTTCTGGTGGCGCCGCTGCAGCGAGCAGTCGCGTTCGCCAAGATGAATCGCGCCGCCGCGGCCGTCGCCGAGGATCTGGATCTCGATGTGGCGCGGCTTCTGCAGATATTTTTCGAGGTAGACGGAGGCATCGCCGAAGGCGGATTTGGCCTCGTTGGCGGCCGTTGACAGCGCGACCTGAAGATCGGCCTCGCTCTCGGCCACCTTCATGCCGCGGCCGCCGCCGCCCGCCGCGGCCTTGACCAGCACGGGGAAGCCGATCTTCCTGGCGATCGCCATTGCGTCGTCGTTGGGGCCGACCCCTCCGTCGGAGCCGGGCACCACGGGAATGCCGAGCTTCTTGGCCGTCCTCTTGGCCTCGATCTTGTCGCCCATCAGGCGGATGTGCTCGGCCTTCGGGCCGATGAAATGCAGATTATGCTCGGCGAGGATTTCGGCAAAGCGCGCGTTCTCCGACAGGAAGCCGTAGCCGGGATGCACGGCATCGGCGCCGGTGATCTCGCAGGCCGCGAGCAGCGCGGGGACGTTGAGATAGCTGTCCTTGGACGCCGGCGGCCCGATGCACACGCTCTCGTCCGACAGGCGCACATGCATGGCATCGGCGTCGGCGGTGGAGTGCACGGCGACGGTCGCGATCCCGAGCTCCTTGCAGGCCCTGAGGATGCGAAGGGCGATCTCGCCGCGATTGGCTATGAGGATCTTGTCGAACATGGTGTCCTTATTGGACTGACGCGCGGAAAGCGGCGAGGGCGATGAGACCGCCCTCGATCGTCACTCAATGATCACGAGCGGCTCGCCGTACTCGACCGGCTGGCCGTCCTCGATCACGATCTGCGTCACCGTGCCGGCGCGCGGCGAGGGGATCTGGTTCATGGTCTTCATGGCTTCGATGATCAGCAGCGTCTGGCCGACCGAGACCTTGCTGCCGACCTCGATGAACGGCTTGGCGCCGGGCTCTGGCGCCCAATAGGCGGTGCCGACCATCGGCGAGGTCACGGCGCCGGGATGCTTCGACAGGTCGGCAGCGGCAGGCGCGGAGGCGGCTGCGGCCGCGGGGAGGGCGGCGGGGGCGGCCGCCATTTGCATCGGCATGGTCGCGGCGACGCTGATGTTGCGGGCGACGCGCAGGCGCAGGCCGGCACGCTCGATCTCGATTTCGGTGAGGCTGGTCTCATCGAGCAGCAAGGCAAGCTCACGGACGAGGGCGGAGTCCTCGCTGGAAAACTTTGCGGCTGCTTTGTCGTCTGGCTGGCGCGCCATGTTGTTTGATCCGAATGTTCTGTGTGAAGGGGGAGCGTCAGGCTTTGGGCTTGATGCCGAGCTTGGCGGCAAGGCCCTGGATGGCGAGGCGGTAGCCCTCGATGCCGAAGCCGCAGAGCGAGGCGAAGGCCGCGCGCGCGGTGTAGGAGTGATGACGGAAATTCTCGCGGGCGTGGATGTTGGTGACGTGCACTTCGACCGTCGGGATCTGCACAGCGAGCAGCGCGTCGTGCAGCGCGATCGACGTGTGCGAATAGCCGCCGGCATTGATGATGATGCCCTTCATCTTGCGGGCGTATGCCTCGTGGATGAAGTCGATCAATTCGCCTTCGCGGTTGGACTGCCGGCAGTCGGCCTTGAGGCCGAACGTGGCCGCCGTTTCCCGGCACAGCGCCTCGACGTCGGGCAGCGACGCATGCCCGTACTTCTCGGGCTCGCGCGTCCCCAACATGTTGAGGTTCGGCCCGTTCAGGACAAGGATCGTGTCGGTTGCTGGTTCGGCCATTCCAATCCCGCAAGAGGTGCTTCGGCGTGGCGGGGGTTATAGGTAACAAAGCGCGTGAGGGGAAGCCTTGAAGGACCTCCCAGGTGGCTTCAGATAGCTCATCCCAGGTGCAAAAACCTGTGCGCAAGCTACGGAAATCGCTTGTTAACCAGTCCGAAGCATGGCTGCCGGCCGGCGTGTGCGGGAAGACGCCGCCCGGCAACCCAAAAGCCCCTGCCGATCTCTCGGCAAGGGCTCATTTGGAGCTTCAGCGAAGCGACTTAGCCTTCGATAATGTACACGATCTCGCGCGTCTGCGGACGAACGATGACGTACCGCCCGTGCACCAAGATCACATCATAGCCGCGCCATTCCGGATAAATCTCGACGATCCGCGGGGGAAGCGGATGGAAATGAACGCTGGCCGGGATTGTCGTGCCGACCGAGATGTTGAAGTTGACATTGGTCGTTTCCTCGATCTTGGTCGACTTGATCGCGGATGAAATCTCGGTCCGCTTCTCGGGGGGCGGTGCAGAAGCGGTCGCAGACGCGGTGCCGGTCGTGGTCTGAGACTTGGTATCGGCAGCCTTGTTGTCCGCACCCTTGGTCTGGCTGTCTGCGCCCTTGGTCTGGGCGTTCATGTTGCCGCTCTTGGTGTCAGTCTCCGTGCTCTTGGACTTGTCCGTCTGGGACTTGTCCATCGTGCTCTTCGACTTGTCCTGCGCTGACTTGTCATGCATGGACTTGTCCTGCGCGGACTTGTCTTGCGCGGACTTATCCTGCGCGCCCTGGGCGTGCTCACCCTTCGCCGCGCCGGTCTTCTCGTCGGTCGCGTTCTTGTTCATCGCGCCGGACTTGTCTATCCCGCCCGACGACTTCTCCTCGGCTGCTCCGCCGGACTTCATGCTGCTGGAGCCGCCAGCCTGACCGACGGTGCCCTTCTCATGGGCGGATTCCTTACCCATCGAGCCGCCGCGTTCGGCGGCGCCGCCGGAAGGCTGCGAATGCTGCATCTGCGCACCACCGGCACCGCCACCGCTGTCGCGGTTCATGGTGCCCTGTGCGTTCGCCAGACCGGTGCCCGCGACGAGCGCGAGTGTAGCAACCGAGATCATAAAGCGGTTAGACATGGAATTCTCCTCACGTGTTCATTTGCGTCATTGCCCGCGCCGACAACGAAAGGAGATTTGAGTAGTTCCGGAACTTTGGTGGTTCCGAGGCTTTTGTTTGTTGAACGGCAGATGAACGCGCGCGCCAGATTTCGGCGCAATGAAAAGACCGGCTTTTCAGCCGGCCTTTTGCATGCGTGAGTTGTAGACCTAATCAGCGGATCGCCTTGTCAGCAGGTCGCCTTGCCGCAGCGGGCCAAAGCGATCTTTTCCTTCAGGCTATCGACGCCGACGGCGCCGACAACGATCTGCTTGCCGATCACGTAGCTCGGCGTGCCGTTCATGCCCATTGCTTCGGCGAGCTTGAAGTTCTCCTCGATGGTGCTGCGTACCTCGGCGCTGCCGATGTCCTTTTCGATCTTCGCGACGTCGAGGCCGGCTTCCTTGGCCGCCTGAAGCGCGCGCGCCTTGTCGGCCGCGCCACGGCCGCCGAGCAGCTTCTGGTGGAAGTCGAGGTACTTCTTGCCGGAGGGATCCTGCATCCGCACGGCGACCGCGACCTGGGCTGCTTCGACCGAGCCCTGGCTCAGCACCGGAAACTCCTTCAGCACCACCTTCAGCTTCGGATCGGCCTTCATGAGGGTGAGCATGTCGTCCATCGCGCGCTTGCAGTAGCCGCAATTGTAGTCGAAGAACTCGACGAAGGTGACGTCGCCGTCCTTGTTGCCGAGCACGACCTGGCGCGGCGAGTTGAAGATCGCATCGGAATTCTGCGCGACGCTGGCCTCGTGCTTCTGCGTCTCGGCCGCAGCCTGGCGCTTGGTGAGCTCGGCCATCGCTTCCTCGAGCACCTCGGGATGGGTGACGAGATAGTTCCTGACGATCGCCTCGATGTCCGTGCGCTGGGCATCGGAGAAGCTGTCGGCCGACGCGGGCGCGGCTGCGCCGAACATGGCGAGCGCAAACAGCGCGGGAGCAAGCAGGCGCAGCGAAGGCATAGGCAAATCCTCTTATCCAAAGCAGGTTTCGGAAAACGTCCCGGCGGACTTAAGCTCGGTGTCGTGACGTCGTTTCGTAAGGCGTCGTGGCGTAAGGCGTCGTGGTGTAAGGTCGTCTTGGTCTTGTCAGTTGCGCGGCGGTTTCGACGCCACGATGTCGTCGGCCTTGACCCATCCGGGCGTGCCGACGGCGAAACGGGTTTTCGCGCGCGTCGCAAGCTCGCGGGCGGTCTTGTTGTCGCCGCGCAGGTAAGCGGCCTGTGCCGACGCCAGATCGGCCTCGGCATAGTCGCCCTTCCGGCCATAGGCCATCGCGAGTTGCATGTAGCCGAGCACAGCCTCCGGTTCCCGTGCCACCGCGGCCCGGAGAATCCGAACGGCGTCATCGGTGTAGGCCTTATTATCGGACCCAACCAGAGCCTGCCCAAGTAACATCTCGATGAGGGGCGCGTTGTGCGAAAGTGCGACAGCCTTGCGCAGGGCTGGGATTGCCTCGGCCGGCTTGCCGCCCTCCAGCAGGGCCTGCCCGCGTACCTCGTAAAAATACGCATTGTTGGGTTGGATCTGGATCAGCGCGTCGATCTGGGTGAGCGCGCTGCGCAAATCGCCATGCAGATAGGTGCTGATGGCGCGGGCGTAGCGCGCCGGCAGGCTGTCGTTGGTCAGGGGGTAGCGGCGGTACACCGTCTCCGGCCGTTCCATGAAGGCGGAGATCTTGGCGCGCACCATGTCGTGGCGCAGCTGAAGCGCGGGATCGTCCTTCTTGTCCCAATAAGGGCTGGCGCTGGCGAACTCCTGCAGTGAAGCGACGCGCTCGGCGGGCATCGGGTGCGACTGGAGATAGGGATCGGCGCCGCGCGCCGCGAACAGGCTCTCGCTGGTGAAGCGCTTGAAGGTCTCGTACATGCCCTTCGGCGATTGCTGGGTCGCGGTCAGGAATTTCACGCCGGCGCGGTCGGCATTCTCTTCCTGCTGGCGCTGATAGGACAACAGCGACCGGCGGATCATCTCCTGCGGACCGGCCATCGCGGCCGCGCCGGCATTGGCGAGACCGTTGTTGCCGGAATTGCCGCCACGGGCGCTGCCTGCGGCAATCGCGCCGGCGCCGAGCAGCATGGCGATGATCATCTGGGTCTGGGCATTGGCGAGCTGCTCGCGCAGCTTGGACAGATGGCCGCCAGCCAGATGTCCGGTCTCGTGCGCAAGCACGCCGATGATCTGGTTCGGCGTCTCCGACTGGAGGATCGCGCCGTAATTGACGAAGATGCGGCGGCCGTCGGCGACGAAGGCGTTGAACGAGCTCTCGTTGATGATCACCATCTGGATGTTCTGCTTCTCCAGACCGGCGACGCGCAGGATCGGGCGCGTATATTCCCGCAGCAGCTGCTCGGTCTCGGTGTCGCGCAAGATCGGCGGCCCCTTGGCCTGCGCGTTCGCGGCGGAGAACGGCGTCAGCGCGATCGCAGCCGCCGCGACGAGGGAGGTGAGGGCGGTGGCCTTCTTGCGCAATGCGATCTGGAACAACATCAAACGGTCTGGGTCAAACGGTCTTGTCAGCAGGCTTGTTCAAGCATTCTTGGTGAAGCAGTTTGGTGATTGGTTTTGGCGATTGGCGGCGGACCGGATACGCGATATGCCCCTTTGAGCCGTACCCCTTATGAGCCGTACAATGCGGCCAGTCTGGGGCGCAAGCACCCCGTTTCTCCGGGTCGGACGGATCGGCCCGCCAGCGAAATAGCAGAAATCGATGCAGGATGCGACCTTGAGGAACCGGTTGGGGCAGTGGCTCGCGCCCTCCCGCCGCAGCGATGTTCCCCCGTTCATGGTGATGGACGTCATGGCCGCGGCGGCCCGAATCGAGGCCGCCGGGGGCCATGTCATCCACATGGAGGTTGGCCAGCCCGCCGCCGGCGCGCCGAAGACCGCGATTGCCGCCGCCCATGCGGCGCTCGAGGCAGGGCGGATCGATTATACCTCAGCACTCGGCATCCCCTCCTTGCGCGATCGCATCGCGCGGCATTATCGCGATGCCTATGGCTGTGACGTCAGCCCCGAGCGGGTCGTGGTGACCACCGGCTCCTCCGGCGGGTTCGTTCTGGCATTCCTCGCGATGTTCGAGCCGGGCGACCGTGTCGCCGTGACAGTGCCCGGCTATCCGCCGTACCGTCATATCCTCACCGCGCTCGGCTGCGAGCCGGTGCTGATCGAGACCACAAACGAGACGCGCCATGCGCTGACCGGCGAGGCGCTGCTGGCCGCCCATCGCAAGGCGCCGCTGAAGGGTGTGCTGGTCGGCAGTCCCGCCAATCCGACCGGGACGATGATGTCCCGCGAGGCGCTCGCCGGCCTGATCGCTGCGGCGGAAGACGCAGGTATCCGTTTCATCTCGGACGAGATCTATCACGGGCTCGACTATTCGTTTCCCGCAGTGACGGCTGCGGCGCGGTCGGACCACGCGCTCGTGATCAACTCGTTCTCGAAGTATTTCTGCATGACGGGCTGGCGCGTCGGCTGGATGGTCGTGCCCGAGATTCTGGTGCGGCCGATCGAGCGGCTGCAGCAGAACCTGTCGATCTCGGTGCCGTCGCTGTCGCAGATCGCGGCCGAAGCGGCCTTCGACGGCGCGGCCGAGATGGAGGAGATCAAGCACGGCTATCAGGAAAACCGGCGCATCCTGATCGAGGGATTGCCCAAGGCCGGCCTGACCAGGTTTCTGCCGGCCGACGGCGCGTTCTATCTCTATGCGGACGTCTCGGATTTCACCTCCGACAGTTTCGAGTTCGCGAAGCAGATGCTCGAACAGGCCCAGGTCGCGGTCACGCCGGGCCTCGACTTCGATCCCATCCATGGTCGTTCATTCATACGGCTCTCTTATGCGCGTTCGGCGGCGGAGATGCGGGAAGCAGTTGACCGGATCGCTCACTGGCTTAAATAGCCGCGAGTTTCGAAAGTCTTCTGGAGTGCAACTTGCCTGACCGTTCCGTCCCGTCTACCGCCACGCATTCTCCTCTCGCCGCATTGATGTGGCCAGTCCGGCCGGGTGAAACCGTCGGCGCCTTGCGCGCTGTCGTGCTGATTGCGCTCGGCACCGCCTTGATGGCGCTGTCGGCCAAGGTGAACCTGCCGCTGCCTTACGTGCCCATGACATTGCAGACGCTGGTCGTGTTGATGATCGGCGCCGCCTATGGCTGGCGGCTTGGCAGCGCAACCATGATCGCCTACCTCGCCGAGGGCGCGATGGGCCTGCCGGTGTTCGCCGGTCCTGTTGGTGGAATCGCACCGCTGGTCGGCCCGACCGCGGGTTATCTGTTCGGCTTCATTGGCGCCGCCTTCGTCACCGGCTGGCTCGCCGAGCGCGGCTGGGATCGCAGCGTCATGCTGCTGTTTGCGGCCATGGCTGTCGGCCACATCCTCATTCTGGCCGCGGGCTTTGGCTGGCTGGCCTTCGGGCTCGGCCTTGGCGCCGCAAAGGCGTGGCAGGTCGGCCTGATGCCGTTCGTTGCGGCGTCGCTGGTCAAGAACGCGCTGGGCGCGACGTTGATGCCGGCGATACGCCGGGTGGTCGATCGCGGGTAAAGGCGCAACATCGAGCAGTTCCGATTGACAGGGCCGGCCAAGTTGATCTTGGCTGGCCTGGCGTTTTGAGGGGGAGTGAAACAATGACGACGACAACGATGGTGGGGGCGCCGGTCGCGCCGCCCGCCGCCAAGCCGTGGTACAAGGTGCTTTATATCCAGGTGCTGATCGCGATCGTGCTCGGCGCCATCGTCGGCTGGCTCTGGCCGTCAGTCGCCACCAATGAGTGGATCAAGGCACTCGGCGACGGCTTCATCAAGCTGATCAAGATGGTGATCGCGCCGATCATCTTCTGCACGGTGGTTTCGGGCATTGCCCACATCCAGGACGCCAAGAAGGTCGGCCGCATCGGCGTCAAGGCGCTGGTCTATTTCGAGATCGTCTCGACCTTCGCGCTGGTGATCGGACTTATCATCGGCAATCTGGTGAAGCCGGGTGCGGGCTTCGGCGGCGCCGCCGCCAACGCGCAGGCCGTCGCCAACTACGCCAAGCAGGCCGAAGGCCAGAAGTCGGTCGACTTCGTGCTGCACATCATTCCGGACACCGTCGTCGGCGCCTTCGCGCAAGGCGAGATCCTGCAGGTGCTGCTATTCTCGGTGCTGTTCGGCTTCGCCATCATGGGGCTCGGCGAGCGCGGCCACACCATCCGCAGCTTCATCGACGACGCCGCGCATGCGGTGTTCGGCGTCATCTCCATCGTGATGCGCGCAGCCCCGATCGGCGCCTTCGGCGCGATGGCCTACACCATCGGCAAGTTCGGCACCGGGGCGATCCTCAACCTGATCGGCCTGATCGCGACATTCTACCTGACCGCGGCGCTGTTCGTGTTCGTCGTGCTCGGGATCATCGCGCGCTTCGCCGGCTTCTCCATCTTCAAGTTCCTCGCCTATATCAAGGATGAGCTGCTGATCGTGCTCGGCACCTCGTCCTCGGAAAGCGCGTTGCCGTCCTTGATGGAAAAGCTCGAGCGCCTCGGCTGCTCCAAATCGGTGGTCGGCCTCGTGGTGCCCACGGGCTATTCGTTCAATCTCGACGGCACCAACATCTACATGACACTGGCGACGCTGTTCATTGCGCAGGCGCTGGGCTTCGATCTCTCCTTCGGCCAGCAGCTCACCATCCTGGTGGTGGCGATGCTGACCTCAAAGGGCGCCTCCGGCATCACGGGCGCGGGCTTCATCACGCTGGCGGCGACGCTCGCCGTGGTCGATCCGCGCCTCGTGCCGGGCATGGCGATCGTGCTCGGCATCGACAAGTTCATGAGCGAGTGCCGCGCGCTGACCAACCTATGCGGCAACGGCGTCGCCTGCGTGATCGTCGCCTGGTGGGAGGGCGAACTCGATCGCGACAAGCTCAACGCCAACCTCGCCAAGCAGATCGATCCGACCGACATGGAAACGGCGCTCACGACGGACTGATCTGCAAGCTGTCACCGACGGCGCGCCGTCAGGTCTTGAAATAGCAGGGCTGGTCGAGATCCTCGATCAGCCCTTTTTCTTGCGGC
Source organism: Bradyrhizobium sp. Ken64 (assembly GCF_055807555.1). NCBI lineage: Bacteria > Pseudomonadati > Pseudomonadota > Alphaproteobacteria > Hyphomicrobiales > Nitrobacteraceae > Bradyrhizobium > Bradyrhizobium sp. Ken64. Next base: position 93,810 of record NZ_JBVVPA010000015.1, read on the forward strand.
GACCAGCCGAGAGCAGCACGCGTCAACGCGCTCGAGGTCGGAACGTCGGCGGCCGCGAACTGTGCGAACCAGCCGAAATGCGCGGTCGCTTCCTCGGGCGATTGGGACACCACGGGCACGCCGAGCCGCCGGCCGATCACTTCCGCAATCGCCTTGAACGGCACACCTTCCTCGGCGATCGCGTGATAGTGCTTCGCGGTTGCGCCTTGCTCCAGCGCCAGCCGGTAGACGCGCGCGGCGTCGAAGCGGTGCGCGGCGGGCCAGCGGTTGCTGCCATCGCCGACATAGGCCGATACGCCTTTCTGGCGCGCGAGGTTGATCAGGATCGGGACGAAGCCGTGGTCGCCCTCGCCATGCGTGGAGGGCGGAAGACGCACAACGGCGGCGCGGAGGCCGGCCAGCGACAGCGCGGTCGCTTCCGACACGCGCGGAAAGCGCTGCGCCGACACATCATCCTCGGTGGCGAGGCGGCCGGGCGCAAGCAGCGCGACGCCGGAGGTGACGATGAGAGGGCGACCGGAGCCCTTGAGTTCCTCGCCGATCTCCAGGATCGCGCGGCGGTCGAGCTCGCAATTGTCGGCGAATTTCGAGAAATCGTGGTTGAAGCCGAGGTGCAGGACGCCATCCGTTGCAGCGGCGCCGCTGCGCAAGGACGCGTGGTCCTCTAGCGACCCGCGGTGGACATCGGCGCCCATCGCGGCGAGCGCGGCGGCTCCCGCGTCGGAGCGGGCGAGGCCCGTGACCCGGTGGCCGGCGGCGATCAGATCGCGGACGACGGCGGAGCCGACGAAGCCGGTGGCGCCAGTGACGAAAACACGCATCAGGATCTCCAGGGTTGTGGAGACGACCATCCGCGCTAGGATTATCCGGGTAAAGTAGTGACATTATCGGGGTATAATAGCTAACAGGATGAGCGAGACCGCTTCAGCCGAAAACCTGCTCGGGGCCTACCTCAAGGACCGCCGCACCCGGCTCGACGCCGCCGCGTTCGGCTTCGCGGGTAGCCGCAGGCGTACGCCGGGACTCCGCCGCGAGGAGGTGGCGCAGCGCGCCAATATCAGCCCGACCTGGTACACTTGGCTCGAGCAGGGCCGCGGCGGCGCACCGTCGCCCGATGTGCTCGACCGCATCGCGCGAGCGCTGATGCTGACCGATGTCGAGCGTGAGCATTTGTTCCTGATCGGACTCGGCCGCCCACCCGAGGTGCGCTACCAGGCGAGCGAAGGCGTCTCGCCGCGGCTGCAGCGCGTGCTCGATGCGTTCGCGTTCAGCCCGGCGCTGGTGCGGACCGTGACCTGGGACGTCGTCGCCTGGAATCGTGCCGCAAGCGCCGTGCTGACCGACTACGGCGCGATCCCGCCGGGACAGCGCAACATCCTGCGCTTCATCTTCTGCGATCCGCGCGTGCGCGCCGCGCAATACGATTGGGACAGCGTGGCGCGCTTCGTGGTCGCGGCGTTCCGGGCGGACGCCGCGCGGGCCGGCGCGGTCTCGCATGTCGCCGATTTTGTCGACGAGCTGTGCCGGACCAGCTCGGAATTCGCCGCGCTCTGGCGCGACAATGACGTACGTCACCACGGCGACGGCACCAAGCGGCTGCGGCACCCTGTTCACGGCACGATGTCGTTCGAATATTCGAGCTTCAATGTCGAAGGCCGCTCCGATCTCAGCATGATCGTCTACAACCCCGCGACTCCCGAAGACGCCGACCGCATCAGGACACTGCTCGCCGAGCGCGCTGACTGACGGAATTTGCGCGCTCGCGCGTCTAAGGCGCATCTGGCGGAGCGCTCGCTGCCAAAGCCGAAGCTAGAACCGCTCCGGCCGGTATGGCGTCGGATCGATCGCGGGCGTTTCGCCGCTCATTATCTCGGCGAGCAGGCGCCCGGTTGCGGGGCCCAGCGTAAAGCCCTGGTGGCCGTGGCCAAAGTTCATCCAGAGGCCGGGATGGCGTGGGGCAGGGCCGAGCACCGGCAGCATGTCGGGTGTGCAGGGGCGGGTGCCGAACCATGGGTCGGGCTCGACCCGCTTGCCGAGGTCGATCAGCTCGCGCGCGGAGGCTTCGGCGCTGGCGAGCTGCACGGGCGTCGCGAGCGCATCCGGTCCGGTCAGCTCCGCGCCGGTGGTGATGCGAATGCCTTTGGCCATCGGACCCATGGCGTAGCCGCCGGCCTTGTCGACCAGCGGCAGATCAAGCGAGGCGCCGCCGCTGTAATGCATGTGGTAGCCGCGCTTGCGCACCAGCGGGATGCGATAGCCGAATTTGAGCAGGAGATCGGGCGACCACGGCCCGAGCGTCACCACGGCGTGGGCGGCGTCGATGTGCCCCTGGTCTGTCTTGACCGACCAGCCGGTGGCGGTCTGCTGCAGGCTTTGGGCGTCACCGAGCACGATGGCGCCGCCGAGGCGCTCGAACAGATCGGCATAGGCCGTGACCAGCGCGCCGGGATCGGACACGGTCCAGGTGTCGAGCCAATGGATCGCGCCGGGCAAATCGTCGCGCAGGACAGGTTCGGCCTTGGCGAGCTCGGCGCCCGAGAGCGCGCGAAACCTCACGCCGAATTCGCGCTGGTCTTCTTCCGCCGCCTTGACGGCCAGATCGAACGAAGCTGCGTCGCGATGCAGGTGTCGGTACCCCGCGCGGCGGATCAGATTGTCGGCGTGGGCTTCGCGAATGAGGATGTCGTGCTCCGCCGTCGCGTAGGCGATCAGCCGCGCCCAGGCGTCGATCGCCTCGCGATGCCGCTTCGGCGCCGAATGCCACCAATAGCGGAGCAGGGGCTCGATATGGAGATGAAGCGACGACAGGCTGTAACGCACGTCGTTGGTGCGGCCGGTCGCGATCTTCAGGAGCGTGGCGAGGTCGCGCGGCATCGGATAAGGGCGCACCGCTTCCGCCTGGATCATCCCCGCATTGCCGTAGCTGGTCTCGCGGCCCGGCTCCCTGCGGTCGATCAGCGTGACGGACCAGCCGCGCTGCTGCAGGTGCAGAGCCGCGCTAACGCCGATCATGCCGCCGCCGAGGACGATCACGCTTTGCATTGAACTGACCTCGCCAAATCAAAACCGCCCGGCTTGGCCGGGCGGTTTCAACTGTCTCGTTGCTCTATTCGCCGCCGCCGAAGCGGCGCGACCACCAGCCGGCGCGACGCGGTGCGGCCGAGGTTTCGCTTGCCGCTGCGGGCGCGGGCTCCGGAGCCGGTGCGGGCGGGGCAACCGGCTCGGCCGCCTGTGTAACCGGTGCCGGTTCACTCTGGCTGCTCGACAGAAAGCTCACCTTTTCCCGAACCGTCGAACGGCGTCGTGCGGCCTTGTCGTCGGCGTGCTCTTCGTCCGCGGCAGCAGGAGCCGGCTCAGGCTTGGCCACTGCCTCAATCCGTGCTTCGGCGCGCGGCTCAGGCTGGGTGACCTGAGGTTCTGACGTGTGCTCGGCCTGTGCGATCGAGGGCGCAGCCTCGCCGCTAAAACCATCGAAATCGGCAACTGCATCGGTCGCTTCCGACGGCGCACTGGCCGCGAGCTCGTCGCCGATGGAGCCGGCGAGACCTTCCTCGCCAGGACCGCGACGGCGGCGGCCACCCCGGCGACCACGCCGGCGGCGGCGATCGGCGCTGCCCTGCTGCTCGCCACGGGCTGCCTGTTCCTCGCCTTCCTCGCCTTCTGGCTCGGCCTCGGCATCCTCTTCGCCTTCAGCGGCCGCCATGGCCGTCTCGGCAAGAGCGGGAGCGCCATCCTCGCGCGTCTCCTCGTCGCGCGGGCCACCGCGACCGCGGCGCCGACGGCGACGCTTGCGGCGCTGGCTGTCTTGCTCGGTAGCGGCGTCGCCTGCGGCCTGCTCCTCGACGAGACCTTCAGTCTCCTCGGTCTCAACCTCGGATTCGGTCTCCGGATCGAACTCCTCGTCGTCATAGGCCTCTTCGACCAGGGGCGGCGGGCTCGCGGCCGCCTGCGCCGCCAGCAGAGCCTTGGCGGCTTCCAGCGTATGCACCTGCTCGCCGCGGTCGATGAGATAGGCCTGAGGCCCGTTGACGCTCGGGTCGGCGATAACCGACAACGTGACCTTGAAACCGTTCTCGAGGTCGCGCAGATGGCCGCGCTTGTGGTTCAGCACATAGAGCGCGACGTCGGTGCGGGTGCGGACCACGAGGTTGTGGGTCGCGCCCTTCATCAGGATCTCTTCGAGGCCGCGCAGCAATTGGAGCGCAACCGAGGACACCGAGCGCACATGGCCGGTGCCGCCGCAATGCGTGCAGGGATCGGTCGAGGACTCCAGCACGCTGGCGCGGATGCGCTGGCGTGACATCTCGAGCAGGCCGAAATGCGAGATGCGGCCGACCTGGATGCGCGCGCGGTCCTGCCGGAGGCAATCGGACAGCTTGCGTTCGACCGCGCGGTTGTTGCGCTTCTCGTCCATGTCGATGAAGTCGATGACGATCAGGCCGGCGAGATCACGCAGCCGAAGCTGACGCGCGACCTCCTCAGAAGCCTCGAGATTGGTCTTGAGCGCGGTGTCCTCGATATGATGCTCGCGCGTCGAACGACCCGAGTTGACGTCGATCGAGACCAGCGCTTCGGTCTGGTTGATGACGATGTAGCCGCCGGACCGCAACTGCACGGTCGGCGAGAACATCGCATCCAGCTGGCTTTCGACGCCCATGCGCGAGAACAGCGGCTGGCCGTCGCGATACTGCTTCACCGCGCTCACATTGGCGGGCATCAGCATCTTCATGAAGTCGCGCGCTTCGCGGTAGCCGGATTCACCGGCAACTGAGATCTCGTCGATCTCCTTGTTGTAGAGGTCGCGCAGCGAGCGTTTGATCAGCGAGCCTTCCTCGTAGACGAGGGTCGGGGCCTGCGACTTCAGCGTCATGTCGCGCACCGTCTCCCACATCCGGATCAGGTACTCGAAATCGCGCTTGATCTCGGGCTTGGTGCGGGCGGCACCCGCGGTGCGCAGAATGATCCCCATGCCCTCGGGCACGTCGAGATCCTGCACCACTTCCTTCAGGCGCGAACGGTCCTGCGCGCTCGTGATCTTGCGACTGATGCCGCCGCCGCGTGCGGTGTTCGGCATCAAGACGGCGTAGCGGCCGGCGAGCGAGAGGTAGGTCGTCAGCGCCGCGCCCTTATTGCCGCGCTCTTCCTTGACGACCTGCACCAGCATCACCTGGCGGCGCTTGATGACTTCCTGGATCTTGTATTGGCGGCGGGGACGGAAGGTGCGCTCCGGCACTTCCTCCAGCACATCGTCGCCACCGACGGATTCAACGACGTCCTCTTCGGCTTCCTCGTCGTCTTCGTCTTCGTCATCATCCTCGGCCGTCGCATCGGAGTCGTGATGCGGAGCCTGCACACTCTCGCCGGGGGCGTACACGGCGTCGGCAGGTTCGACGGCCGATGTCACGGCCTCGGCAAGATCGTGGGCGTGTGCGTCGGAGGCAAACTCCTCCGGCTCGGCGACGGCCTCGGTGGCGACCGCGGGCTCGGCGCCGATTGCTGCGACAGGCGCCGGTGTCTCGTCGGCATGTTCATGGTCGTGATGATCGTGCTCGCCATGATGATCGTCGTCGTGATGATCATGGGAGTGATGATCGTCACCATGGGCATGATGATCGTCATGATCATGTCCTTGGTGGTCATGTGCTTCGTGGCCGTGATCGTGATGATCGTGGCCTTCGTGCTCGCCGTGATGCTCTGCGCCGGCGTGCAGGTGCTCGCCCTCGTGCGAAGCGCCCTCGGGCAGGGCCTCGCCCTGAACCTGTCGGGCCGCGGGATCGCTGCCTTCGACGACGTCGCTGCGGACGCGCTCGCCATGGCTGCGGCGGCGGGAATTGCGGTGGCGGGAGCGGCGGCGGCCCTGGGAACGGTTCTCGCTCTCTTCCTCGGCCTCGCGATGGGCCTGCTCTTCGGCTTCGATCAGCGCCTGCCGGTCGGCAACCGGGATCTGGTAGTAGTCGGGATGGATTTCGCTGAAGGCGAGGAAGCCGTGGCGGTTGCCGCCATATTCGACGAAAGCGGCCTGGAGCGAGGGTTCGACCCTTGTGACCTTGGCGAGGTAGATATTCCCGCGCAGTTGCTTGCGTTGCGCGGTCTCGAAATCAAACTCTTCGACGCGATTGCCGCGGACCACGACGACCCGGGTCTCTTCCGGGTGGGTGGCATCGATCAACATCTTGTTGGGCATGTCTTAACTCTTGGCGGCGGCGGGCGCGATTCACCGTGGGCGCCATCAGCGCTGCCGGGTGACGCGACGGTCCACCTGATTCGGGGGTGAGGGGAAGGCCGAAACGCCGTCTCTCGCGCCTTGCCGAACCGGAAGCCGGAGGACCAAAGTGGCGCGCGGAATTTTCACTCCGCAGCGTCGCGAATGGTCCTTCAGAATTGGTCGGCACAGTCTGGCGCATCAAGCGTCGGCCCGTATGAAACATTGGGCGGCGGGGCCGCCCCTCAATCAGTTGCTGTTGGCCAGGCATGGCGCGAGCGCGCTCGCCTTGGGTATTACGAACCGCTCCCTTGGGATTAAGGGACCGGGTAACGGGTTGCACCGCTGTCAGAACCGTCCCGGAAACGTGGTGGTAACCGGGGACCGTTCCGCCGCCGGGGCTTGCCCCCGCTCCACCTCGCTGCCGCGCACCGCGCTGGACCTAGAGGGGAACGGAAAAACGCTGGAATTCCCAAACCTTGAGAGTTCCGGCGCTGCACCGGGAGGCTGAATGCGACACAACCGGAAATATCGGCCGTCAGCATTCCGTACATACGTGGATTGGGCCATCCGTGCAAGGAGCGTCGCACGGCGGTCACAGTCAGCGAGTTTCGCGTGTCTGTCATTAAGGATCGTTTAACCCTGTGGTTCTATTGCGTTAAAGAGGCTGCTCGGAGGCACGGAATCGGTGGCGAGCCGCGCAAATCAAAGGATCTTGCTGGGATGCGTGCTGCTCTGCGCGGCGGCATTGCCGTGTGCTGATTCCTCGCGCCTGAAGGCCGCGGAAAGTCAGTCTCAACCCGCTGTTGCATCAGCGAATTTCCCAACGGCCTCGGCCGCCCGGCTGGCCGGTGACGGCAAGCAAACGCGCTTTGTCCTCGACATCGATCAGACCGTTAGCTTCCGCGCCGTCACCCTGGCCGACCCGTATCGGGTGGTGGTCGACGTTCCCCAGGTCAATTTTCAGCTTCCCGCCGGCACCGGGGCCGGCGGACGCGGACTGGTCAAGGCCTTCCGCTATGGGCTGGTGATGCCCGGCGGCTCCCGAATCGTGTTCGACCTGACGGGCCCGGCCAAGATCGCCAATTCCTACGTGGTGGAGGCTGCCAACGGTCAGCCCGCGCGGCTGGTGCTCGAAATGGAGGAGGTCGAGCGCACCGCCTTCGTGCCGTCGCTGGCTCCGGAAAACCGTCCTGAGCTGCGGCCGGCAATTGCCGATCCGCCGCCCGTGACGGTTCCCACATCTGCACATCCTGAAGCCGGGCAGAAGGCCGATGGCCGCGCGGTGGTCGTTATCGATCCCGGCCATGGCGGCATCGACAATGGCACGCAGTCGAGCGGCGAGAGCGAGAAGAATCTGGTGCTGGCCTTTGGTCTTGCGTTGCGCGAACGGCTGGAAAAGACCGGCAAATATCGCGTGGTGATGACACGGGACGACGACACCTTCATCCCGCTCAACGACCGGGTCAAAGTCGCCCGCAGCCTCAAGGCGGCGTTGTTCGTCTCTATCCATGCCGACGCGCTGCCGCGCGCCGAGGGCGATGCGCAGGGCGCGACCATCTACACGCTGTCCGACAAGGCCTCCGACGCCGAGGCGCAGCGGCTGGCGGATGCGGAAAACCGGGCGGACGCCATCGCCGGCTTCAACCTCGCGGAGGAGCCGACCGATGTCGCCGACATCCTGATCGATCTCACCCAGCGGGAAACCCGCACCTTTTCAAGTCGTTTTGCCCGCCTGTTGATGGGCGAAATGAAGTCGACGGTGCGGATGCACAAGCATCCCCTGAAGTCGGCCGGCTTCCGGGTGCTGAAGGCGCCCGACGTGCCGTCGGTCTTGGTCGAGATCGGCTATGTCTCCAACAAGGGCGATCTCGAGCATCTGGTCTCCGAGGGATGGCGGTCGCGTGCCGTGGGCTCGATGGCCCAGGCGATCGACGGGTTTTTGGCCAAGCGGATGGCCACGGCCGGGTCCTCGAATTGAGAGTGATTTTCCGTCCCGCCGCAAAAGCCCTAGTTTGGCCACAGCGGGCGCTTTATAAAAACGCCGCAGGGGGTTCCGGAATCGGCGAGAATCCCGCTCGGCAAGCGTCTTGAGTCCGGCACTGATAGTATTGAGTAAGGCCGGTGAATTCGCGATGGTTTGGTGCCTGTTTCGGGTGCCGAGGGCTGATCTTAAGCCGGTCTTGGGCTGATCTTTGGGCTGATCCAGAGTTTGAACGGATAAACAGATAATGCGCTTGCTGGTGCGGTTCATGGGCTTCCTGTTCGCCGCGGGAACGGTGTTGTTCCTTGTCGGGGTCGGTGCCGTCGCAGGCCTGATCTGGCATTTCTCCAAGGACTTGCCGGACTACTCTCAGCTTCAGGATTACGAGCCGCCGGTGATGACCCGCGTGCACGCGACCGACGGCTCGCTGCTCGGCGAATACGCCAAGGAGCGGCGGCTCTACCTGCCGATCCAGGCGGTGCCGAAACTCGTGATCAATGCCTTCCTCGCCGCCGAGGACAAGAATTTCTACGAGCATGGCGGCATCGACTACACCGGCATGGCGCGCGCCGGCGTGGTCTACATCCAGAACTACGGCTCCAACCGTCGTCCGCAGGGCGCTTCCACGATCACCCAGCAGGTCGCCAAGAACTTCCTTCTGACCAACGAGGTCTCCTTCGCCCGCAAGATCAAGGAAGCCTTGCTGGCCATGCGGATCGAGAAGACCTACTCGAAGGACAAGATCCTCGAGCTGTATCTGAATGAAATCTATCTGGGCCTCGGCGCCTACGGCATCGCAGCCGCGTCGCTGGTTTATTTCGACAAGTCGGTGAACGAGCTGACGGTGGCGGAAGCGTCCTATCTCGCGGCGCTGCCGAAGATGCCCGCGACGCTGCATCCGGTCCGCAACCGCGACCGCGCCATCGAGCGCCGCAACTACGTGATCGACCGTCTGCTCGAGAACGGCTGGGTCAAGCAGGCCGACGCCGACAAGGCGCGCAAGGAGCCGCTGGTCGTTACCAGCCGTTCCAACGGCGCCCACACTTTCGCCGGCGAATATTTCGCCGAGGAAGTGCGCCGCGACATCTTCGAGCGCTATGGCGAGAAGAAGCTGTACGAGGGCGGCCTCTCGGTCCGCACCACGCTCGATCCCAAGATTCAGGTCATGGCGCGCAAGACCATGGTCGCCGGTCTCGTGAACTATGACGAGCAACAGGGCTATCGCGGCGCCATCAGCAAGCTCGACATTTCGGGCGACTGGGGCGTGAAGCTCGCCGAGATCAAGTCTCTGTCCGATATCTCGCCGTGGCGCATGGCCGTGGTGCTGGAGACCAGCGACCAGTCGGCGCGCATCGGCTTCCAGCCGAGCCGCGAGCTCGGCGGCGCCGTCAGCAAGCAGCGCGAGACCGGCCTCATCACGCTCGACGGCATCAAATGGGCAAAGTCGGCCTCCGGCGCCACGAAGGGCAGGGCGGCGAGTGCGGTGTCGCAAGTGCTCCAGCCCGGCGACGTGATCTACGCCGATCCGCTGTACAAGGACGCCCAGCCTGTCGAAGGCCAGTACCGGCTGCGCCAGATCCCCGAAGTGTCCGGCGCGATGGTGGTGATGGACCCCTGGACCGGTCGCGTGCTGGCAATGGTCGGCGGCTTCTCGTTCGACCAGAGCCAGTTCAACCGCGCCACGCAGGCCTATCGACAGCCCGGTTCGTCGTTCAAACCGATCGTCTATTCGGCCGCGCTCGACAACGGCTATACGCCTTCGACTGTCGTGCTCGACGCCCCCATCGAAATCGACCAGGGCCAGGGCGCCGGCGTGTGGCGGCCTGAAAACTTCTCCTCGGGCAAATTCCAGGGCCCGGTGACGCTGCGCAACGCGCTGCGGCAGTCGCTCAACACGGTGACGGTGCGCCTCGCCCAGGACATCGGCATGCCCCTGATCGGCGAATATGCCCGCCGCTTCGGCGTCTATGACGAACTGCCGAACTATCTCTCCTACGCGCTTGGCGCCGGCGAGACCACGGCGATGCGCATGGTCACGGCCTATTCGATGCTCGCCAATGGCGGTCGCCGGGTGAAGCCGACCCTGATCGACCGCATCCAGGATCGCTACGGCCACACCATCTTCAAGCACGACCAGCGCGAATGCCGTGGCTGCGACGCGCCGGGCGGCTGGAAGAACCAGAACGAGCCGCAGCTGATCGACCGCCGCGAGCAGGTGCTGGATTCCATGACCGCCTATCAGATCACCGAGCTGATGGAAGGTGTGGTCCAGGCCGGTACTGCCACCGTGGTCAAGCAGGTCGGCAAGCCGATCGCCGGCAAGACCGGCACCACCAATGAGGCCAAGGACGCCTGGTTCGTCGGCTTCTCGCCCGACGTCGCCGTCGCCATCTATATGGGCTACGACAAGCCGCGTCCGCTCGGCAAGGGTAACGCCGCGACCGGCGGCCATCTCGCAGCCCCCATCGCGCGCGACTTCCTCCAGCTGGCGCTCGCCGACAAGCCGGCGGTCCCGTTCAAGGTGCCGGCCGGCATCAAGCTGGTGCGGGTCGTCGCCAAGACCGGCATGCGCGCCGGTCCGGGCGAGACCGGCGGAACCATCCTGGAAGCCTTCAAGCCGGGCACGGCGCCGCCGGATAATTATTCCGTCATCGGCGTTGCCGATGCCGACGGCCGGATGCCGGCGTCACAGCAGCAGCAGCAGCCGGATTCCGGTTTCTTCATGCGGCCGGGCACCGGCGGGCTGTACTAGGGCTTAGGACAAGACAGACGTTCGTCGCCGCGGCGGTTGCGCTTTGCAGCCGCCGCCGCTACATCCCGTTGTCATGAGACGCGGAACAATTCCGCGAGACCAGAGAATCCCATGCGCGCCGAAGTCGAACGGTTGGTAGAAGAGATCAAGCAGTCTGTCGGGCTGCTGAGGAGGCATCTTTGACGTCGAGAAATCGACGGCGCGCCTCGCTGAGCTGAACAAGCTCGCAGAAGATCCCAACCTCTGGAACGATCCCCAGAAAGCCCAGAAATTGATGCAGGAGCGCACCTCGCTCGAGGATGCGCTCTCCGGCATCGGCAAGGTCGAGCAGGAGCTCGAAGACGACATCGGCATGATCGAGCTCGGCGAAGCCGAGGGCGATGAGGGCGTCGTCAAGGAAGCCGAAGCCGCGCTGAAGACCCTCAAGAAGGAAGTTGCCCGGCGCGAGCTCGAGGCGCTGCTGTCTGGCGAGGCCGATAGTTTCGATTCCTATCTCGAAGTGCATGCCGGCGCCGGTGGCACCGAGAGCCAGGACTGGGCGCAGATGCTGCTCCGCATGTACTCGCGCTGGGCCGAAACCCACGGCTTCAAGGTCGAGATGCTGGAAGAGTCCGAGGGCGAAGAGGCCGGCATCAAGTCCGCGACCATTCAGGTCTCCGGTCACAATGCCTATGGCTGGCTCAAGACCGAGGCGGGCGTGCACCGCCTGGTGCGGATCTCTCCATTCGATTCCAACGCGCGGCGGCACACCTCGTTCTCGTCGGTTGCCGTGTTTCCCGTCATTGACGACACCATCAAGATCGACATCAAGGAATCCGACGTCCGCGTCGATACCATGCGCTCCGGTGGCGCCGGCGGCCAGCACGTCAACAAGACCGAGTCCGCGGTACGGCTGACGCATATCCCGACCGGCGTCGCCGTGGTCTGCCAGGCCGGCCGCTCGCAGCACAAGAACAAGGCGCAGGCCTGGGACATGCTGCGCGCGCGGCTTTACCAGATCGAGCTGAAGCGGCGCGAAGAGAAAGCCGCCGCCGACCAGGCCGCCAAGACCGACATCGGCTGGGGCCACCAGATCCGCTCCTACGTGTTGCAGCCCTACCAGATGGTGAAGGACCTGCGCACGGGTGTGCAGACCTCCGACACATCAGGCGTGCTCGGCGGCGATCTCGACGACTTCATGGCCGCGACCCTGGCGCAGCGCGCCTTCGGCACTCCCGGCGCCGACATCGAGGACGTCGACTGATGCCCCGCATCGCCTTCATCGGGCTTGGGCGGATGGGGCATGGCATGGCCGGGCGCTATCTCGATGCCGGCTTCACGGTGACGCTTTGGAATCGCAGCAAGGCCAAGGCGGAAGACCTGATCGCGCGCGGCGCGCAGTGGGCGACCTCGCCTGAGGACGCGGCGATCGACGCCGACGCCGTCGTGACCATGGTCGCCGATGACGAGGCCTCGCGTGCGGTCTGGCTCGGGCCGAAGGGCGCGGCCAAGACGGCGAAGGCCGGCACCATCGCGATCGAATGTTCCACCGTCTCCTATGACCATGCGCGCGAGATGGGCCGCGAAATGAACGCGCGCGGGCTGATCTATATCGATTGCCCCGTGACGGGATTGCCGGATGCTGCCGCCAGCGGAAAGCTGACGCTGCTCGTTGGTGCCGATGCCGCCGATCTCGAACGCGCGCGGCCCTATCTGACACCGATCGGCTCGACCATCCGCCATTTCGGCGCGGTCGGCGCCGGCACGGTCTACAAGCTGATCAACAATCTGATGGGCGCGATCCAGATCGCGGGCCTCGCCGAGGGGCTTGCCATTGCCGAGCAGGCCGGGCTCGACATGAACCTCGTGCTGGACTCGATCCAGGCTGGCGTTGCCGCGAGCCCGCAGGTGCAGCGTCACTCCAGGCGCATGGTCGCCCGCGATTTTTCCGGCGCGACGTTCACGGCGGCGCTGCGGCACAAGGATGCCGCCTACGCAGTGAAGCTCGCCGAGAGCCTGCTGGCCGACAAGCCGCTGGTCGCGCGCGCCGCGGTGGAGGCCTACGCGCAAGCGAAGGCCGCGATGCCTGACGACGACGAAGGTAAGATGATCGAGTTGGTGTCGCGGCCGAAGAAGCCGTCCTAGCGGATCACATCGACACAGGGCAGCCTCGTTCGCCTCCTTCGAGCATCAGTCTTGTAAACGGGTGCGTCGTCGGAAATCGGGTGGCGCGGTTCGCCGTGTTGTCCTAGGCGGCTGTCTCGGCCACCGTCATGAGATGCCATGTCCCCGAACGACAACCGTATCGATGCGCGCGACTGGTCGCTGCTCGCTGTGCTCTCGGTGCTCTGGGGCGGCTCGTTCTTTTTCAATGGCGCGGCGCTGCGGGAATTGCCGCCACTCACACTGGTGTTTTTGCGCGTTGCACTTGGTTCGGCCCTTCTGCTGCCGCTGCTCCGCATGCAGGGCACCAGTCTTCCCCGGGGCATAGCCGGCTGGAAGCCGTTCGTCGCGATCGGGCTCCTCAACAACGTCATCCCGTTCTCGCTGATCGTGATCGGCCAGACTTTCATTCCGAGCGGGCTGGCGTCGATCCTGAATGCCACCACGCCGCTGTTCACGGTGATCGTGATGGCGGCGGCAGGCGAAGAGGCCCTACAGCTGCGGCGCGTCGCCGGCGTGGCATTGGGCCTCTCCGGCGTGATCATCCTGCGCGGATGGGGCGTTGAAACACGGGCCGGGCAGGGACTCGGCATCCTGCTCTGCCTCGGCGGCGCCTTCAGCTATGGCTTTGCGGCGCTGGCGGCGCGGCGGTTGTTGAAGGACGCAGCCCCGCTGGGGACGGCCGCGTTTCAACTGATGGCTTCCACGGTGATGATGGCGATCGTCGCCGGCGCCATGGAGCAGCCGTGGCGTCTGCCGATGCCGGGCGTGACGATTTGGCTCGCGGTGCTTGGCCTTGCCGGCCTGTCAACGGCGCTCGCCTATATCGTCTTCTTCCAGATACTGCGGCGCTCGGGCGCGACCAATGTGATGCTGGTGACACTGCTCATTCCCGTCACCGCCGTTCTTCTGGGATGGCTTGTGCTGGGCGAAGCGATCTCCATGCGCGAGATCGCGGGCGCGATCGTGATCGGCAGCGCGTTGCTGGTGATCGATGGGCGCGTTCTGAACCTGCTGCGGCGCGGCACATAGTTCCGAAGCCGTCGTTTCACCTCACGGAAAATCGCGGCGCTTGCCAGCTGCAGGCGGCCTTGCGACACTCTCGGCAAAACAAGACTACAAAACAGGGGAGAGAACGATGCCGGGTCGTCGCAATAACCTTGCTGCCCTCGCCATTCTTGCTGCCGGCGTGCTCGTCACGACACCGGCCCTGGCGCAGAAAAAATACGATCCCGGCGTCACCGACACCGAAATCAAGCTCGGCAACATCATGCCCTATAGCGGGCCGGCATCGTCCTATGGCGTGATCGGCAAGACCGAGGCCGCGTTCTTCAAGATGATCAACGATCAGGGCGGCATCAACGGGCGCAAGATCAATTTCATCAGCTATGACGACGCCTATTCGCCGCCGAAGGCGATCGAGCAGGCGCGCAAGCTGGTGGAAAGCGACGAGGTGTTGCTGATCTTCCAGCCGCTCGGCACGCCCTCGAATTCCGCGATCATGAAATATATGAACGCCAAGAAGGTGCCGCAGCTCTTCGTCGCCTCCGGCGGCACCAAGTTCGGCGACCCCAAGAATTTCCCATGGACCATGGGTTTCCAGCCGAACTACCAGAGCGAGGGGCGGATCTACGCGAAATATATCCGTGACAAGTTTCCGAACAGCAAGATCGCGGTTTTCTGGCAGAACGACGACGCTGGCAAGGACCAGTTCAAGGGCCTTAAGGACGGGCTCGGCGACAAGGCCAGCATGATCATCGCCGACAAATCCTATGAGGTCAGCGATCCCTCGATCGACTCGCAGATCGTTGCGCTTCACGATTCCGGCGCCGACATCTTCTTCTCATGGGCCGCGCCGAAAGGCTCGGCACAGGCGATCCGGAAGGTCGGCGAGCTCGGCTGGAAGCCAAAATTCTTCCTCGCCAATACGGCGACGTCGATTGCCTCTGTGCTCAAGCCGGCCGGGCTCGACTATTCCAAGGACATCATCTCGACCGCGTATCTGAAGGATCCGACCGACCCGACCTGGGACAAGGACCCGGCCGTCATCGCGTGGCGCACCTTCATGGACAAGTACTATCCCGAAGGGGACAAGACCAACGCCAACAACCTTTATGGCTACGTCCAGGCGGAGGCGATGGCGCAGGTGCTGAAGCAGTGCGGCGACAACCTCACACGTGACAACGTGATGAAGCAGGCCACGAACCTGAAGGACTTCCACACCGACCTGATGCTGCCGGGCATCATGGTCAACACCTCGGCCGACGATTACTTCCCGATCGAGCAGATGCAGCTGATGCGCTTCAACGGGCAGGCCTGGGAGCTGTTCGGCGACGTCATCACCGGTGAGGTCGGCCACGAGCGCGGCCAGTAGTCAAGGCTGGCTGATCACAAGGGAGGCGCTGGCGAGTAGAGCCTGCCGAAGCAGTGCGATTCCGAACGAAGCTGCGCCTCGTCGTTTTCCGGTGTTTCCCCAGCTTATTCGGTGACGAGATCGGCGGCGCGTTTCGCCTTCTTCCCGGCATTCTTGACCGTCTCTTCTCCGACCTTTTCGGCCTCGGCGCGAAGCTCACACTTGGTGCGGATCTCGTCGAGCTCGTCGTCGGTCAAATGCTCAATTCCCACGAAGGAATTGTGCGCCGCGCTCACCCGGATCAGTTCGTCGAGTTTCACCTGGATGGCCGCGCTGTCGCGATTCTGGGAATTCTGAATCAGGAAGACCATCAGGAACGTCACGATCGTGGTGCCGGTGTTGATCACCAACTGCCATGTATCGGAGTAATGGAAGACGGGACCGGTGACCGCCCAAACCAGGACGACGCCGGCGGCAATCATGAATGTCAGCGCGCGCCCGGCAGCTTGAGATGTTCGGTTAGCAATATCGCTGAAGAGTTGAGCCGCGCTGTTGCGTGGCTGGTCCGCCTTGCCCTCGGCCGGACGAGCTTTCGTATCGGTCTTTTGCATCAGAAGATCGCGCCATTGAGGACCTAACGACCTAACGCGGAGGGAACTCCGAAGTTCCGCCGTGTAAACCCGGACTAGGCGAGAGCGCTCCCAACGAGTCTAGCCCGCGCTGAGCCGCACGCCGGCGCGCAGGAATTTCTGCGGATCGACTGCTTCGCCGTCGATGCGGGTTTCATAATGCAGATGCGGGCCGGTGGAACGGCCTGTCGACCCGACGAGACCGACGACCTGGCCGATCTTCACGATCTCGCCGACCCTGACGTTGATCTCGGAGAGATGGCCATAGCGGGTCGCAAGACCATTGCCGTGATCGACCTCGATCATGCGGCCGTAGCCGCCCGACCAGCCGGCCGAGACGACCTTGCCGTTGGCGGTGACGCGAACGGGATCGCCGCTTGCGGCGCGGAAGTCGAGCCCGGTGTGCATCGCGGGCCGGCCAAGGAATGGATCGCTGCGCACGCCGAAGCCGGAGGTGAACTCGACCTCGCCGATGACGGGCTTGCGATAGGGCACTAGTGCGAGCGTGCGATTGAGCCGGTCCATCTCGGCGCGGGTGCTGTTGATGCGATAGAGCTGCTTCTCGAACGGCCCCGAACTGGCGGTGAGTTTTACGGGTACGAAAGGCCCGCCCATCGCCGTGCGCGGCACGGCGGCTTCGAGACTTGCGAGGTTCAGGCCGAGATCGCTGACGACGCCGCGCATCCGGCGCATGCGCGAATCCATGCCTTCCTCGACGGCGTTGAGTGCCGCCATCTGGCGGCGCTCGACCTGGTCCAGCGAGGTCGTGAGCCGAACGACGACGTTGTCGAATCCCTGGTTCTTGGCGAATTGATTGACGGGCGGAGCTGCGAGGGTCGGCGCGCGCGATTCGAGCCGCGCTTCGCGATCCGGGGGCGCCACGAAGATCACGGTGTCGCTGATCGGCGAGGGCTTTGGTGTGCCCTGCGTCGTCTGGCTGGCATCGCCACGCTGCGGGCTGGAACGGGGAATCGATCCGGTCACGTCCGGCATGGACCCGAGCGCCGTGGCCCGGGACTCCAGCGCCGTCTGGCGCTTCATGATCTGGTCGAGCTTCTGGTCGAACTGCTCCTGGTCGAGCAGCTGCCGACTGGTGGTGCGGTCGACCTTGGCGCGCAGCTCGGCGATGCGGTCCTCATAGGCGTATTGCATCTCGGCCTGCCGGGCGATCAGCCGGGTGAGGACGTCGTCGCGGAAGGCGAAATAGGTGGCGGTTGCGGCCGACCAGAGCCCCAGCAGCACGACCGTGCCGACCACGATCCAGAACACCACAGGCCCCAAGCGAACCTGCTTGCCGTGATGCACGATGGTGTAGGCGTCGTCGGTGTCCGGAAGGGGGAGCGCGGTTGCCACCGCGGCAGCACGGCGATGAAAGGCTCGACCGTGGTCGTGGGGGTGATGTTGGGGGTACTGCGAGAATTGGGCAGAACTTTTCGACATCGGCACTCCCGCGCCGGTCGGATGAGTCCGTACGGCCTAATTGCCGCGGCAATCTGGCCCAGTCATGGTTAATTTTCCGGAAACGGAACCGCTTGAATTTAAATGATTGGTTAAAGGCTCCTTGCGGCTTCCAGCACCTCGTCGGCGTGGCCGTCGACCCGGACATTGCGCCAGATCCGGGCGATCCTGCCGTCGGCGCCAAGCAGCATCGTGGTACGAAGAATTCCCAGGAAGCTCTTGCCATACATGGACTTTTCGCCCCAGGCGCCGTAGGCCTCCAGCATCTCGTGCGTCTCGTCCGAGATGAGGGGCACGCCGAGACCGTGCTTGTCCCGGAATTTATCCTGAGCCTTGACCGGATCAGCGGAGATACCGAGCACGGCGGTGCCGGCCGAGGCGAAGGCGCCGGTGAGCCGGGTGAAATCGATGGCCTCCCTGGTGCAGCCCGGCGTGTCGGCGCGGGGGTAGAAGAACAGGACCAGCTTCTGGCCGGTATAATCCGACAGCGCGACGACACCGCCACCGTCGCGGGGCAGGCGGAAGGCGGGAGCCTTCTTCCCCTCGGCCAAGCCGGCCTTCGCCGCCGTTTCGGGCGCGGATGCCGATTTGGAAGAATTTAACCGTTTCGATGCGGCCTTATGCGATGCTGTCTTTGCTATGGTCCCAGTTGATTTGCTCGCCGGTGTCCGCTGTGTTTTCGCGGGCTTGGTTTGAGTCGCTGCCCGCGTTTTCACGGGCGTCTTTTTAGCCGTCGGACTGCCGGAGGGCGTTTTGGACGATTTCTTTCGGGATTTCTTGGACATACGCCTTCCTTTCGTCGCTTTCGGCGGGTCAACCAAAGCGGTATTGCAGCCCTTTTCCGCTATGCCGGAATCGTGCCCTCGGCAGGGCGAGTCTGACGACGCCGGAGTCTGGTTACAAGGAATTCCACGCACCACCCCACTGCTCGTTGAACGCGCTCCCGGGGCGACATGACGAACAGAAGGAATATTCGAGGTATGGCGGCAATGCCGGCGCGGGAAGCTTCGCTTCCCGTCGACGGCTGCGGCCCCGGCGGCGCTCAATCCCACGACGGGCGCCTGTATCGAGAGGCAATGGCAAGGAATACGTCGCCCCAGGATTACAATCGGGATTCGGATCGGCGCGGCAGCCAACCAGAGCAACAGCAATGGGACGACGCCGATTGGGATCCGGATCAGGAAGCGGCGGCGGGCTATCGTGCGCGCCGGCTGTTGTCGCGTTCCAATTCGGGCTTCCATCGCTTCGCTGACGGGTTTGGTCCGTTGCGCCGCTGGTTGGGCGGTGGTCGCTGGCTGAAGCGCGTGGCCGTGGTCATCGGTGCCCTGATCGTCATCTTCGTCGGCTGTTTCGGCTCGCTGTGGTGGCGGCTCGGCGCCGGGCCCATCAATCTCGACATTGCGACGCCGTGGCTCGCGGCCGCGATCGAGGACAATATCGGTCACGGCAACACCGTGGAGGTCGGCGGCACGCAGATCGAGCGGGCCGGGCGGATCCGGATCGCCGTGCGCATCCGCGATATCGTCGTGCGCGACCACGATCACGTCATTGTCGCCACCGCACCGAAGGCCGAGGTGAAGCTGTCGGGTGCAGGCCTGCTGATGGGGCATCTGCGCGCCGAGAGCCTCAACCTCGTCGATGCCGAGCTCGCGATCCGGATCGCGCCTGACGGCACGGTCACGGTGTCGGCTGGTGACACCGCCAAGCCGCTTGCAACCGGTGTCGCCTCCAAGAAGGACGCGGGGCTGCCGCCCACTTTCCCGCGCAACGGTGTACCACCGCCGCCATTCGCCACCGAGCCTGCGACTCCCGATGCATCGCAAGCCGCGACCCAGGCCACGGCCCCGACCGGCATTCTTCAGGGCCTCGACTGGCTCGACAGCCTGAGCATGACCGGCCTCGACGGCCAGAACCTCAACGAGATCGGCCTGAAGAACGGCAATCTGATCGTCGACGACCAGCAGCGCGGTAGCAAATGGACGTTTGAGAACATCACGCTCAGCCTGCGCCGTCCGAGCCGTGGCGGCGTCGCGCTCAGCCTCGGCGAGGAGGGCGCGCGTCCGTGGTCGCTGCGTGCCACGATCGGCCCCACCGAGAACGGCGTGCGCTCGGTCGATATCCGCGCCGACAAGGTCTCGACCGCCAACATCCTGCTGGCGCTGCGGGTGAAGGACCTCACCTACACCGCCGACCTGCCGCTGACCGGCGAGCTCAAGGGCGAGCTCGGCCGCGACGGCGTGCCGACCTTTTTTCGCGGCAAGATCGCGGTCGGTGCCGGCAACATCATCGATACCGATACGCCCGACTATCCGATGGCGATCGACTCGGCCGAGATCAATGTCGAGTGGGACGCCAATCGGCGGGTGCTGGTCGCTCCGTTCAAGGTCCTCTCGGGCGCGAACCGTCTGACGCTTCTGGCTCACGTCGAGCCGCCCAACGGCACCGTCAACGACTGGCAGCTCGGTTTCAGCGGCGGTTCGATCCTGCTCGGCGGCATCGACAACGAGCCGCCGCTGGTCTTCAACCGTATTGCGATCGGCTTCCGCTTCGACACCGACCACAAGAGGCTGCTGTTGACGCAGGCCGATATCTCCAACGGAGAGATCGGCGTTGCCGGCACCGGTGCCATCGACTATTCGGGCGAGCCGCGGCTGACATTGGGTTTTGCGGGAACGCCGATGTCGGCCTCCGCGCTCAAGCGGATGTGGCCGACGCTTGTCGTCCCCGAGTTGCGCGAATGGGTGATCGAACGGATCGAGCGTGGAACGCTCCAGCGCATCGAGATCGGCGTTAATTCACCGACGAAGAATCTTCCGCGCAAGGGCCCACCCATTCCCGACGACGGCCTGTCGGTCAATATCGTGGCGAGCGGTGTCACGGTTCGCCCCGTCGATGGCCTGCCGGTGGTGCACGATGCCGATTTGAAGGCGCGTGTGACCGGCCGCACCGCGACCGTGAATATCGGGCAGGGCATCGCCGATACGCCAGCGGGCCGCAAGATCACGATTTCCGACTTCGTCTTCGAGGTGCCCGATATGGCGCCCAAGCCGTCGCCGTCGCGGACCAGGTTCCGTGTCGAAGGCCCGGTGCCTGCGGCGGCCGAAATGCTTTCCAATGATCGCCTGAGCGATCTGTCGTCGACCGTCATCGATCCCAATACCAGCAAGGGGACGTTCTCGGCGAACGTCCAGCTTGGGTTGCCGGTCAAGGGCGAGCTGACCAAAGCCGATACCACCTACAGCGTTACCGCCGATCTCAACGGTTTTGGTGCCGACAAGCTGGTGATGAACCAGAAGCTGGAGGCCAACAACCTCAAGATCGTCGCGAGCAACCAGGGCTATCAGGTCAAGGGCGACGTCAAGATCAACGGGCAGGCGGCCTCGCTCGACTATCGCAAGCCGGCCGAGGGCGATGCGGACGTCAAATTGCAGACCACGCTGGACGATGCGAGCCGCGCGCGCCTCGGATTCGATCTGGGCCCCGCCGTCAGCGGATCGGTGCCGATCAAGCTGTCCGGCAAGATCGCCGGCGGGCCCGACCAGACAACGAAGCTCGGCATCGAGGCCGACCTGACCTCGGTCAAGCTCGACAACATCCTGCCCGGCTGGGTCAAATTGCCGGGCAGAGCGGGCAAGGCCAGCTTCAAGGTGGTGCCGACGGCGCAATCGACGCGTCTGGAGGACATCGTCATCGAAGGCGGCGGCGCTGCGATCAAGGGGTCGCTCGAGGTCGATGCCAACGGCGACCTCATGAACGCGAACTTCCCGACTTACGCGCCGTCCGACGGCGACAAGGCGTCGCTGAAGGTGGAGCGCAGCCAGGAGGGCGTGCTGAAGGGTACGATGCGCGGCGACGTCTTCGACGGCCGCGGCTTCCTGAAATCCGCGATCTCAGGCAGTTCCAAGGACGATGCCAAGAGCAAGACGAAGAACGTCGATTTCGACATCGACGTGAAGCTCGGCGCCGTCATGGGTTTCAACGGCGAGGCGATGCGCAGCGTCGAGGCCAAGATGTCTCGGCGCAATGGTGCGGTCAAAGCCTTCACGCTGAGCGGCAGGATCGGAAAAGACACGCCTGTGGCCGCCGATTTGCGCGGCGGCCGCGCCCAGGGCAACCGCGAGGTGATCTATCTCCAGACCAGCGATGCCGGAAACTTCCTGCGCTTCACAGACACCACCAACAAGGTCTACGGCGGCCAGATGGTGGTGGCCATGGAGCCGCCGACATCGGAGCCCACGACACGGGAAGGCTTGATCAACGTGCGCGACTTCTCGGTCAAGGGAATGGATCAACTCGATCGCGTCGCGGCGGGCGCTCCCAACGGTGCGCAGAGCGGCGTCGCCTTCTCGGCGTTGCGCGCGGAGTTCACGCGGCAGAACGGCGCGCTCACGATCCGCGACGGGGTGGTCAAGGGGCCGATGATCGGCGCCACCATCGAGGGCTCGATCGACTTTCCCGGCAATCAGGTCTGCATGAGCGGCACCTTCGTGCCGATGTACGGCGTCAACAACATCTTCGGCCAGATCCCGTTGTTCGGCATCTTCCTCGGGGGCGGCAACAATGAAGGATTGATCGGCGTGACCTACGAGGTCGTCGGCACGCCGGCCGCGCCCGTGATGCGCGTCAATCCGATTTCGGCGATGGCGCCCGGTCTGTTCCGCAAGATCTTCGAATTCAACACCGGCAAACAGAACTCGCCGTTCGAGGAATTCCCGTCGCAATCGAGCGATGGCTCGACCGGAACGACGCGCCAGCTCTCGAGCGGCTGCACCCTCGCGCGGCGATAGCGGCGAGGCTGGGCTGATTTCGTTGACTGCGATGAAGTCGGGCCGCCGCCAGGACGGAGCTGCGCTCCTTCCCCCGCTTGCGGGGGAGGGTTGGGGAGAGGGTGTCTCCGCAATCGAGAGCCCCCGAGAGGAGAGAGCCCTCACCCGGCGCTTCGCGCCGACCTCTCTCGCAAGCGGGAGAGGTTCAGAACCCGCGGCGCGCTCCTGCGTGCTTAACCCCGCGCAACATTCTCGGTAGAACGCGCGCCTAGCTAGCCGGCCGCGTTACGCCGCGCGCACGCCGGCCAGGAAGGTCCCGACTTCGCCGGAGAGCTGCTCGGCCTGCTTGGAGAGGTTCGAGGCCGCGGCGAGCACCATGCCTGCGGCATTGCCGGTCTCGTTCGCTGCCGTGCTGACGCCCCCGATATTGGTGGTGACCTCCTGGGTCGCCTCGGCCGTCTGCGAGACGCTGCGGGCGATCTCGGCGGTGGCGGCGCCTTGCTCCTCGATCGCGGCGCCGATCGAGGTGGCGATCCGGCTGACTTCCTCGATGGTGGCGGTGATGCCGCCGATGGCGTCCACCGCTTCCTTGGTCGCGCCCTGGATCTGGGCGATCTTTTCGCCGATCTCACGGGTCGCTTCCGCGGTCTGGCTCGCCAGCGACTTCACCTCGGAGGCGACGACGGCAAAGCCGCGTCCGGCTTCGCCGGCGCGTGCGGCCTCGATGGTGGCGTTGAGCGCGAGCAGATTGGTCTGCGCCGCGATGCTGGAGATCAGCTCGGCGACGTGCTCGATCTGCTGGGCGCCCTCCGAGAGGGCACGCACGATGGTGTCGGTGCGGCGCGCGCTGTCCACGGCGCGGCCGGTGACCACGGCGGACTGCGCGACCTGACGGCTGATCTCGGTGATGGAGGAGGAGAGCTCCTCGGCGGCGGCCGCGACCGTCTGGACGCGCTGGCTGGCTTCAGTGGCGGCCGAGCCGACGACGGCGGCGCGGCGGTTGGTGCCTTCCGCGGTCGACGACATCGACTTGGCGGTAACCTCCAGCTCGCCCGAGCCCGAGGCCATCAGGCCGACGAGCTGGCCGACGGAGGCGTCGAACCGGTCGGCAAGCGAGATCAGCGCGTCGCGCTTCTCCTGTTCGCTGCGGATCTTGGTGGCGACCTGCTCGGCCTCCAGCTTGCGCGCCGTCAGCGCGGTCTGCCTGAGCACTTCGAGGGTCTCGGCCATGCGGCCGATCTCGTCGCCGCGACCGGTCTCCTCGACCGGCGCGTCGATGGCGCCTTCGGAAATGGCCTGCATGCGGTTCTTCTGGCGGTCGAGCGCGCCGAGCACGTCGCGGGCGATCAGCCATGACAGTGTCGCCATCAGCAGCATCAGGCCGATGCCGATCGCCCCCAGCTCCAGAGTCAGGGCTCGCACGTCGGCGTCGATGTCGTCGACATAGAGGCCGTAGCTGATCGTCGCGTTCCAGGGCGCGAATTTGCGCGCGAAAACGGTCTTGCGGACGGGCTCCGTCTGGCCGGGGCGGGGATAGAGATAGGAGGTCACGCCGCCCTGTGCGGTCTCAGCGCCGGCCTTGATAATGGCGTCGGCGATCAGGACGCCATTGGAGTCCTTTGCGCCCGTGATCTTGCCTTCGAGCTGCTGGTTGGCGCCGTTGACGATGAGGGACGTATCGGCGTTATAGACCACCGGATAGCCTTGGCCGCCATTGAAGCTCATGCGGCGGCCGCGCTGGTGGAACTGGACCTTCGCTTCGGCCTGCGTCAGCTTGCCGGCGCCGACCTCCTCTTCGAGTGATTGGGCGAGGTTGTGGAGCATATCGACCGCGGTCCGCATCTGCTGGACGCGGTCCTCCAGCATGCGGCTCTTGCTGAGCACGGACGACACCCCGATGATGGCCGTGACCGTGAGTGCCGAAAGACAGACCATGCTGGCGAGCTTGGTGCGGATCTTGAGGTGGCTCAGCAGCTTCATCACGGCCTCGACGGAATGGTTATTGTTGCTCGCGTCGGTAGCATGAAATTCTTACCAATCATGAATGGACGCGTGCGACGGCTGCCGCGCGAGCGGCGTCCGCGAGCTGCATGCGCAAACATCCATGCGGAAATGCGCCGTGTCGGCGCATGGCAAGTCAACTGGGAGAAGGATTGTGTGGGTCTTTAGTCCCGACCGAATCCGGTGGGAGCGGACATGAACCGATTCGTCCACCGCCTCATCATGTCGATGCTGCTGGTCGCGGTCCTCGTCCTGGTCTGGAACGTGCTGGGCTCGCGCTGAGATGGCACCCGTAAATGTACTGGTGCCATCCCTTTATTCACGAATCAATTGCTGACGCCTCAGCGCCGCGCGAACGCGCCGCCGGTTGTGCCGCTAGTCCTTGCCCATCGCCGCATCGGCGCTGACCGAGCCGCCGCCGGCTGCCGAGAGGTAGAGGCAGGCGAAGCAGAACAGGATCGCCGCGGTGCCACCATTGAGCAACGGCAGGAACACCGGCGTCTCGCCCTTGAACATGTGGCCCATGAAATAGGCGAAGGCCATCTCACCCGAGAGGATGAACGCCGCGAGGCGGGTGAACAGGCCGATCATCAGCAGCGCGCCAAGCACCAGCTCAAGCGTACCGGCTGCGTAGATGATCGGCGGGATGTTTGCGAAGTAGGGAAGCACCGGAAACTTGAAAAGCTTGGCGATGCCGTACTGGAGCAACAGGAGTCCAGTGATGAAGCGAAACAGGCTCAAGAGAACCGGTTGAAAGCGAACGAGATAGGGAAAGTTCATTGGTTTGTGCCCTCCATCCAATGCTTGCGACTAGCCGCATTCAGTTCTGCCCTGCAAGCCACCCAAGGGCAATTTGCGCTGACATTTTTGTCATGTCGGACAAAACACCGCAGCCGGGACTTTCAGCCGCGCGCGATGCACATTTTTTGCAGCTATTCGCGTCGTGCCCATCCGTAATTTCCCGGTGACGCGAATGCGCTCAGGTTACCTTCGGGAGACCTAGCGCCGCAAAGCGGGCACGACCAGGAACGGGATCATCCCGAGCACCACGCTTGCAAGCGCGAAGGCGAGCAGCGCGTTGTAGCCATGGGTCGCGTCATGGATCAGGCCGCCGCTCCAGGAGCCGAAAGCCGAGCCGAGCCCGCTGCCGATCGAGATGGTGCCGTAGATGGTGCCGACGCGCTTGCCCCCAAAGATCTTCATCGCGGTCGCCGTGATCAGCGGTCCACGTGAGCCCATCATGCTCCCGAAGCAGACCACGAATCCGGTGAGCAGGAGGAGATTCGCGGAGTACTGCAACAGCCACAGCAGGAAGATGCCGAGGATCGAGATCGCGTAGCTGAGCAGCACCGACGGCCGGCGTCCAATCAGGCCGTCGAGCGCTGACACGCCAAGCATGCCGAACACCAGCACGACGCCGGAAAAGCCCCAGGCCGTCGCGGCCTGCAGCGGCGGAAAGCCGGCATCGATCAGATAGGCCACGATCTGGGCGGCGATCGCATACATGCCGACCGCAGTGAAGAAGAATGTCGAGAACAGCGCCCAGAAGGCGTGATGGCGCATCGCGCTCGGAAGGGTCCAGCCGTGATCGACGAAATCCGGATCGGTCTTCTTCGCGATATGCGGCGAGCCCGAGGCGAACAGCCGCCATGGCAGCAGCATGAGCGGCACCAGCAGGCCGAGCGCGGCGAAGCCGAACAGCTGGTAGGTTTCGCGCCAGCCGAGATGATCGATCAAAAGCTGCGAGGCCGGCAGCAGCGCCAGCACGCCTCCACCCATGGCCGAGTAGACCACCGCCATCGCGGTCGGCAGCTTTGGGCCGAACCAGCGGCCGAGCAGGATCGAGTTCGGCACATTGCCGATGAAGGCAACGCCGATGCCGACGCAGAGTCCGATCGAGAGCTGGAACTGCCAGAGTGACTGCGCGTGGCTTGCGATCAGGAAGGCCGAGCCGAGCAGCAACAGCCCGAGTGCATAGACGATGCGTGGGCCGGAATGATCGAACAGGCGCCCGACCAGCGGCGCCATCAGTCCGCTGACGAGCCAGGTCAGCGAATAGATCGAGACCACCTGGGCGCGATCCCAGCCGAAATTTTCCGAGATCGGCTTCAGGAAGACGGTGAAGCTTTCGCTGAGGCCGCGGCCGAGCACGGCGAGTGTGAAGCAGAGCGCGAGCACCACGAGCGCGGTGCGCACGACGCCCTGCGGCGTCGCCGTGACGCGCTTGGACTGTTCCTCTCGCGTGTTCTGGTTCATTGCCGATCAGGGAGCGCGCTTCAGCGCGCCCTGACAAGCAGCGAAAAGCTCATACGCCTATGCAGGCCTCAGGAGGATGTGCTTCTTCTTGCCGAACGACAGCTTGACCACGCCTTCCGGCGTCAGGTCGGCCGCCGACAGCGCCATCTTCTCGTCGGTGACGGGCTCGTCGTTGACGCGAAGGCCGCCGCCCTTGATCTGGCGCCGTGCTTCGCCGTTGGAGGCAACGAGGCCCGCCTTGACGAAGGCGTTGAGCACGCCGAGGCCGGCGTCGAACTCGCCGCGCGGAATTTCCACGGTCGGCAGGCTCTCGGCCAGCGCGCCTTCCTCGAAGGTGCGGCGCGCGGTCTCGGCCGCCTCGTTCGCGGCCTCGCGACCATGCAGGAGCGCGGTCGCCTCCGTGGCGAGCACCTTCTTGGCCTCGTTGATCTCGGAACCTCCGAGCGCCTCGAGCTTCCTGATCTCGCTCATCGGCAGCGTCGTGAACAGCTTGAGGAATTTGCCGACGTCGGCGTCCTCGGTGTTGCGCCAGTACTGCCAGAAATCATACGGCGAGAACTGGTCGGCGTTGAGCCAGACCGCGCCTTGCGCGGTCTTGCCCATCTTGGCGCCCGACGCCGTGGTCAGCAGCGGCGTCGTCAGCGCGTACAGTTGATGGGTGCCCATGCGGCGGCCGAGATCGACGCCCATGATGATGTTGCCCCACTGGTCGGAGCCGCCCATCTGCAAGTTGCAGCCGGTCCGCCTGGCGAGCTCGACGAAGTCATAGGCCTGGCAGATCATGTAGTTGAACTCGATGAAGCTCATCTCCTGCTCGCGCTCGAGGCGCAGGCGCACGGAGTCCATGGTCAGCATGCGGTTGACCGAGAAGTGCCGGCCGACGTCGCGCAGCATCTCGATGTAGTTGAGCTTTGTCAGCCACTCGGCATTGTCGAGCATGATGGCGTCGCTCTTGCCGTCGCCATAGCGCAGCACTTTTGCGAACACACCACGGATCGATTCCTTGTTGGCCTCGATCTCGGCGACAGAGCGAATCGCGCGCGTCTCGTCCTTGCCGGAGGGATCGCCGACCATGGTTGTGCCGCCGCCCATCAGGGTGATCGGCTTGTTGCCGGATTCCTGGAGCCAGTGCAGCATCATCATGGTCAGGTAATTGCCGATGTGCAGCGAGCGGGCCGTGCAATCGTAACCGACATAAGCCGTCACCTCGCCCTTGGCGGCGAGCGCGTCCAGCCCCTCGAAATCGGAGCACTGATGGACGAATCCACGTTCCTGCAGCGTGTTGAGGAAATCCGATTTGAATGCAGTCATTTGTCGGCGCGCCTGACAATTCTTGGTTTACTGTTTTGGGAGCAATTTAAGGGTCTTCCGTGGGAACTCGGTTGCTGCCCGCCACTTTGGCCTGTGGCATTATAAGATGTGTCCCTCTGGCACAAGATCGGCATGCCGGAAGGGTCTCTTGAGGACGCTGATCCATGATGTTGACGGCACTCGGTTTGATGAGCGGCACCTCGCTGGACGGGGTGGATGTCGCGCTGATCGAAACCGACGGAAAGCAGGTGAAGGCGTTCGGGCCATCCGGCTACCGGCCGTATAGCCCGGCGGAGCGCAACCTGCTGCGGCAGGCGCTGAGCGAGGCTGTGCAGCTGTCGCAACGCGATGCCCGACCGGGAGTTCTGGCCGAGGCCGAACGCGCCGTGACGCTGGCGCACGGCGAGGCGGTCGCCGCCTTTGTCGCCCAGAACCGGATGAGGCCGGAAGACATCGACATCGTCGGCTTCCACGGCCAGACCGTGCTGCACCGCCCCGAGAAGCGACTGACGGTCCAGATCGGCGATGCGCCGGCGCTGGCCAGGGCGATCCATATCCCCGTGATGCATGATTTCCGCGCCGCCGATGTCGAGGCCGGCGGGCAGGGCGCGCCATTCGTGCCGGTTTATCACCGCGCGCTTGTCCATTCGCTGGAACGCGAAGGACCGATCGTTGTCGTCAATATCGGCGGCGTCTCCAACATCACCTATATCGACGGCAACGACACGCTGATTGCCTGCGATACCGGGCCCGGCAACGCGCTGCTCGACGATTTCATGTACCGCACCATGAACCAGGCGTTCGACGCGGACGGAAAGTTCGCAGCCCTCGGCAAGGCGGACGACGCCTGGATCGCGCGGGCGCTGGAGTTGCCGTTCTTCGCAAGCCCGCCGCCGAAATCGCTCGACCGCAACGATTTTGCCGCACTGAAGCTCGGCGAGGTGCAGCCGGCCGACGGCGCCGCGACTCTGACCGCCTTCACTGCGGCGGCCATCGCCCGCATCATCCCGCTGCTGCCACGCAGGCCGCGAAGCTGGATCGTCTGCGGCGGCGGCGCCCGCAACCGGACCATGCTCCAGATGCTGCGGGAGCGCGTTGGGTCCGCCACTGTCGAGGCCGCCGAGACAGTCGGCTGGGCCTCCGACGCCATCGAGGCGCAGGCCTTCGGCTTCCTCGCCGCGCGCGGCCTGAAGGGCCTGCCGCTGTCGTATCCCGCTACCACGGGGGTGCCGATGCCGATGACGGGCGGGGTGATCGCGCGGCCCTGAGGTAATTCCGAGATTGGTGCCGGTCGATGCAAATGCATTGAACTTGACGAGTGCATGCAAATGCATCTATATTGGATGCAGTTGCATCCAACCGCCGGGATCCTCGCCATGACCGCTTCACTCAAACTGATCAGCCACAAGCTTTGTCCCTACGTGCAGCGCGCGGTGATCGCGCTCAAGGAGAAGGGCGTTCCGTTCGAGCGGGTCGACATCGATCTCGCCAACAAGCCGGACTGGTTTCTCAAACTGTCGCCGCTCGGCAAGGTGCCGGTGCTGGTCGTGACGAGCGAGAAGGGCGAGGTCGCGCTGTTCGAGAGCAACGTGATCTGCGAGTACATCGAGGAGACGCAAGGCGGTGTGAAGCTGCATCCGGCGGTTGCCTTGAAGCGTGCCGAGCACCGGGCGTGGATGGAGTTTGGTTCAGCAGTGCTCGGCGACCTCTGGGGGCTGGAGACCACGACGGACCCGGCGACCTTCGAGAGCAAGCGCCAGGCACTCGTGGCGAAGTTCGCGCGTGTCGAGGCCGCGCTCAGCGCAGGCCCATTCTTTGCGGGCGATACGTTCAGTCTCGTCGATGCAGTGTTCGCCCCCGTCTTCCGTTATTTCGACGTGTTCGATGAAGTGACCGAACTCGGCATCTTCAAGGATCTGCCGAAGGTGCGGGCGTGGCGCGCCGAGCTGGCGAAGCGTCCGAGCGTCCGCACTGCCGTGGGCGCCGACTATCCGCAATTGCTGCGCGCTTTCCTCGTGCGCCACGACGCGCATCTGCTCAAGCTTGCGGCCTGAGCCGACGCCGATGTCGCAATCCATGGCCTGGCTGATGCTGGTGATCGCAGGCCTCCTCGACGTCGGCTGGGCGATCTCGATGAAATACGCGGAGGGCTACACGCGCGCAGGCTGGAGCATCGTCTCGCTCGTGCTGCTCGCCGCCTTCGTTGTCCTGCTCGGGCGTGCCTTGAAGGTGCTCGAGGTCGGCGTCGCCTATTCGGTCTGGACCGGCATCGGCGCCGCCGGCACCTTCGTCATGGGCGTCGTGCTGTTCGGCGAGACCTTGAGCGCGATGAAGCTTGCGGGCATCGCGCTCGTCTTGATGGGAATCGTCGCGCTCAAGCTCGCCTGAAGCCGAGCTTAAGTTTCGTAGCCCGGATGGAGCGCAGCGCAATCCGGGGCCTTGTCTCGCGGATGGAGCTTGCCGGATTTCGCTTCGCTCCATCCGGGTTACAAGGCTCAGCGACGAGGCCTCAGCGCACGTTGGCGAGGCGCATGTCGAGATAGGCGGTGATGGTTTCCATCAGCGGCTCGAGCTTGGCGTCGAAAAAATGATTGGCGCCGGGAATGACCTGCTGGTCGATCACGATGCCCTTCTGCGTCTTCAGCTTCTCGACCAGCGTGTTGACGTCCTTGGGCGGCACCACCGCATCCTTCTCGCCATGCACGATGAGCCCCGAGGACGGGCAGGGTGCGAGGAACGAGAAGTCGTAGAGGTTGGCGGGCGGCGCGATCGAGATGAAGCCCTCGACCTCCGGACGGCGCATCAGCAGCTGCATGCCGATCCAGGCGCCGAAGGAGAAGCCGGCAACCCAGCACGCGCGGGCTTCGGGATTGATGGTCTGCGCCCAGTCGAGCGCCGCGGCCGCGTCCGACAATTCGCCGGTGCCGTGGTCGAACGAACCCTGACTGCGGCCGACGCCGCGGAAATTGAACCGCAGCACCGAGAAGCCGCGATGCGCGAACGCATAGTAGCACTGGTAGATGATCTGATGATTCATCGTGCCGTGAAACTGCGGATGCGGATGCAGGACCATCGCGATCGGCGCATTCTTCTGCTTGGCCGGATGGTAGCGGCCTTCGAGACGGCCGGCGGGGCCGGTGAAAATAACTTCAGGCATGATGATCTCTTGATTGATCCCTTGAAGACGCTCTTCAACAATCAACCGATTGTGCGGATTTCATCGGCTGCTGGGCCGATCAAGCCGCGAATGGAAGGGTGGAGCGGCGCCCTCGGATGATGCGCGAGCGGCGCGCGGCGAACTGACGCGCGCGTTCTAACATGAGGCGAGGGTCAAAAAGCAAGCATCTTCGGCATCTCTCAACGAGCTCAAGAACTTAGCTGGTCGTGACGATGTCGTGAGCGCCCGGCGCATGTGCTCCTGCCGCTGTCGTTTAGCGGCAGGAGCTGATGATGTGGGCCGCAATGGAGCTCATGAGCCTCCGGCAAGTAACTGGAATTACAACGTTTTTTCGTTCGTTCGGCGATCCGCGGGCGTTTCCCGTGATTGCCGCCCGGCCCCGAGCGAGACGACAGCCGGCCGGTAGCGGCGGCTGCCCCCAAGCGTCTGCCCGTTGTCGAAAGTGAGTTCGAAATCCCCAGATGGCCTGAGGTCGAGGCTGCTCACGCGGTCGAGATTGGCCAGCTTTGTGCGGTGGACGCGCACGATGCCGAGGCGCGACAACTCGCTCTCCGCCATTGCGAGCGTGCCACGGATCAGGTGCTGGGTGCCGTCAGCGAGGCTGTATTCGATATAATTACCGGCGGAGGCGACCCACAGGATATCGCGGGGCACGACGCGAATGCGGCTTGTGCCGTCTCTGAGCCAGATCAGATCGGGGGGTGGGGATCGTTGCGGGCCGGCCGGCGCGGGCGGGATCGACGTTGCAACGCTTTTCAGCTCGCGCCGGCTTTCGAGCAGCCAGAGCGTGCTGCCGATCAGGAACACGGCCACGCTGTCCTTGCGAAATTCGTACAGGACCGTCGCAAGCGAGAAATGGAAGTCATAGGCGCCTCCGGCAAGCCATAGCGCGAGCTTCCGAATCCAGACCATGCCGGTGATGTGAAGGGCCGAGAAGCCGAGCAGGGCGACGACGCCGATCCAGACCCGCATGAGGGCCCCGGCGCGACGCATCCGCCGCATCGCGAGCACGAGCATCGGCAGCAGCAGCAGGATCACGGCGATGCTCGAGAGCTCCCAGAAAAGCCGCTTGCCGACGTCGGAACTGTCGCCGCGCCAGGCGGCATCCTGCGCTCCGGAGAGTGCATTCACGATTCCGATCGCGAGCGAAACCGCGGCGATCGCGATGAACATCGTCCAATGATTGCCGCTGGCCCCCGAAGCCCAGCCGCTCGTCCCCGCGGACGGCACTTCATCCCTTCGTTCCCTGTCCTGATCCCAAACCGGCTCGACGCGCTCGGTTTGTGAGGCATTTTCCGTGTCAGCCATGGCCGATGAACCGTATTTGGCATCCCCTCAAGGAGCAGAAAACCATGTCAACACCACTGCAACTCCCAATCGCGGAACGGCGCATCGACCTGGATTGGGTACGGATTTTAGCCTTCGGGCTTCTGATCTTCTATCACGTCGGCATGCTCTACGTGTCCTGGGGATTTCACATCAAGAGCGCGCACCGGCTGAGCTGGCTCGAGCCCCTGATGCTGGTCATCAATCCATGGCGGCTGTCGCTGTTGTTTCTGGTGTCCGGCGTCGCCACTCGTTTCATGCTGGGCAAGTACAATTTCGGTGCCTTCGTCCGCACGCGCTCGGCACGGCTCCTGATCCCACTGATCTTTGGCATGTTCGTGATCGTGCCGCCGCAGTCCTACCTCCAGATCGTTGAGAGCTTCGGTTACCCTGCCGGCTTCGCCGATTTTTACGTCCGGCACTATCTGGCGTTCGGAGCGCAATTCTGCCCGAACCCCTGCATTGTGCTGCCGACCTGGAACCATCTCTGGTTCGTGGTCTACCTGTGGGTCTACACTGTCGCGCTGACGGGCGTGCTCTGGCTGTGGCCCATGCTGGCCGATCGGGTCGGTGCGAGACTGGCTGTCCTGCTCGCCGGGCCCGGGCTGCTGGTCCTGCCGTGCCTTTTGTTTGCGGCTTGGCGCTTGTTCCTGTTCCCGGCCTTTCCGTCGACGCACGCGCTGTTCGGCGACTGGTACAACCATGCGGACCATGCGACCGCGTTCCTGATCGGCTTCCTGCTGGCGAAAGAGGGCAACATCTGGCGCGACATCGAACGTCAGCGCTGGATCGCGCTCGCCCTTGCCGCAGGCCTGTTCGTTGTGTTCATTCTGCTTCGTGCCGGCCTGTTCGAGACATCGATGCTGAGGTGGTTCGCGGGCCTGGCATATGGTTGTTATCAATGGCTGGCGATGGCCGCTGTGCTGGGCTTTGCGCGCCGCCACTTCACCGCCGATGGCGCCGCGCGCCGGTACCTGACCGATGCCATCTTTCCCTATTACATTGTGCACCAGACCGCGATCATCATGATCGCGCACGCACTCAAGGGCAGCGATTTGTCCGCCGGAAGCGAGGGCTTCATCGTCATTGCCTGCACCGCGGTCACCTGCGTGGTTACTTACGAGGTGGTACGGCGGATCGCCTGGTTGCGGCCGCTGTTCGGTTTGCGGATCGAGCGGTGCCGCGCGGCCGCGACCGCGCAGCAGCAGGCGGCCTGATGCGAATCGGCTTCCGATTGGCGCGAGGACAAAAGGTGCTATGAGGGCGACATGCCGACCCGTGTCTATCTCGACTGGAATGCGACCACGCCGCTGCGCTCCCAGGCGCGAGCGGCGATGGTCGCGGCCTGGGAGCTGATCGGCAATCCGTCCTCGGTTCATGCCGAGGGGCGGGAGGCACGTCGGCTCGTCGAGGCAGCCCGGTCCACGCTTGCCGAGGCCGTCGGGGCGCTGCCCCGGAATGTCGTGTTCACCTCGGCGGGAACAGAGGCCAATGCGCTTGCGCTATCGCCGGGCCTGCGGGGGCCGTCTGGCGGGCCTGTCGAGCGGCTTCTGGTCTCGGCTGTCGAGCATGCTTCGGTGCTGGCGGGCGGCCGGTTCCCGGCGGATAAGATCGGTCGGATCAGGGTCACGCGCTCCGGCGTGATCGACCTTGACCATTTGAAGGCGCTGCTCGGCGACGGCCCGCCGGCGCTGGTTTCCATCATGGCGGCCAACAACGAGACGGGCGCGCTGCAGCCTATCGCCGAGGCCGCGGCAATCGTTCACGGGGGTGGCGGCCTGCTGCACGTCGATGCAATCCAGGCGCTTGGAAAAATCCTTTTTAATATCAAAGTGATCGGCGCAGACCTTGCGACCTTTTCTGCGCACAAGATCGGCGGCCCCAAGGGTATCGGCGCGTTGGTCGTGGCCGAGGGTGTGGCCGGACTTGAGCCGGTGCTGCGGGGCGGCGGGCAGGAGCTGAACCGGCGCGCCGGAACCGAGAATGTCGCCGGCATAGCCGGCTTCGGGGCAGCGGTGCGGGTTGCCCTTGAGGCTTTGCCGGAGGATGCGGAGCGGATGGCAAGCCTAAGAGATCGCTTGGAAAATGGCATTCGCTCCATGGCCGGCGCAACGGTCTTCTCAAGTGACGTCAGGCGGTTGCCAAATACCGTTCTTTTCACGGCTCCCGGCTTGAAAGCCGAGACCGCGGTGATCGGTTTCGACCTCGAAGGTGTCGCGGTGTCCTCGGGATCTGCCTGTTCCTCGGGCAAGGTGCAGCCGTCCCACGTGTTGTCGGCAATGGGGTATGATCCGACCGTCGCCCAAGGAGCGGTGCGTCTTAGTCTGGGCTGGTCCACGGGGCTGGATGACATCAACAGGGCGTTAGAGGCTTGGCGAAAGCTCGGTAATACCCTACTTAAGGGATAAGCGATGAGACACGGCTCGAATGGTTCTAAGCACGTGCGTCCCGCCAAGAAACATCGTAATAGTCGTCCGAGTTTGATGATCCACCGCGGTCCTTGAAACCGCGAGCGGAGGATAGAATGCCAGCCGTGCAAGAGACGGTCGAGCGCGTGAAGCGCATCGACGTCGATCAGTATCGTTATGGGTTTGAGACCCTGATCGAGTCCGACAAGGCCCCCAAGGGGCTGTCGGAAGAGACCGTCAAGTTCATCTCCGAGAAGAAGAACGAACCCGCCTGGATGCTCCAGTGGCGGCTCGAAGCCTATCGGCGCTGGCTGACCATGACCGA
Organism: Bradyrhizobium sp. Ken64; assembly: GCF_055807555.1. NCBI lineage: Bacteria > Pseudomonadati > Pseudomonadota > Alphaproteobacteria > Hyphomicrobiales > Nitrobacteraceae > Bradyrhizobium > Bradyrhizobium sp. Ken64. The sequence continues at coordinate 128,901 of NZ_JBVVPA010000015.1, forward strand.
GCCGACCTGGGCCCGCGTCGACTATCCCAAGATCGACTTCCAGGATCTCTATTACTATTCGGCGCCGAAGCCGAAGAAGACGATCACCTCGCTCGATGAGATCGATCCCGAGATTCTCAAGACCTACGAGAAGCTCGGCATTCCGCTGCGGGAAGTCGCCATGCTCGAAGGCGTCGAACCCAAGCCCGGCGAGGAAGATCCTAACCGGCGCAAGATCGCGGTCGACGCCGTCTTCGATTCGGTCTCGGTTGCGACCACCTTCAAGGCGGAGCTGAAGAAGGCCGGCGTGATCTTCATGCCGATCTCGGAGGCGATCCGCGAGCATCCCGAGCTGGTGCAGAAATATCTGGGATCTGTGGTTCCGACGTCGGACAATTTCTATGCGACGCTGAACTCGGCGGTGTTCTCGGACGGTTCGTTCGTCTACGTGCCGCCGGGCGTGCGCTGCCCGATGGAGCTGTCCACCTACTTCCGCATCAACGAGCGCAATACCGGCCAGTTCGAGCGCACGCTGATCATCGCCGACAAGGGCTCCTACGTCTCCTATCTCGAGGGCTGCACCGCGCCGCAGCGCGACGAGAACCAGCTGCATGCGGCCGTGGTCGAACTCGTCACCCACGACGACGCCGAGATCAAATATTCGACGGTGCAGAACTGGTATCCCGGCAACTCCGAAGGCAAGGGCGGCATCTACAATTTCGTCACCAAGCGTGGCGACTGCCGCGGCAACAACTCCAAGATCTCCTGGACCCAGGTCGAGACCGGTTCGGCGATCACCTGGAAGTATCCGAGCTGCATTCTCCGCGGCGACAATTCCCGTGGTGAGTTCTATTCGATCGCGATCTCGAACGGCTATCAGCAGGTCGACTCGGGCACCAAGATGATCCATCTCGGCAAGAACACGTCGAGCCGCATCATCTCCAAGGGCATCGCGGCCGGCAGGTCGCAGAACACCTATCGCGGCCTCGTCACCGCGCATCGCAAGGCGACCGGCGCTCGCAACTTCACCGCCTGCGATTCGCTGTTGATCGGCGACAAATGCGGCGCGCACACCGTGCCCTATATCGAAGCCAAGAACTCCTCGGCGACGTTCGAGCACGAGGCCACCACGTCGAAGATCTCCGAGGACGTGCTGTTCTACTGCATCCAGCGCGGCCTCACCCAGGAAGAAGCTGTCGGCCTCGTCGTCAACGGCTTCGTCAAGGACGTGCTGCAGCAACTGCCGATGGAATTCGCGGTGGAAGCGCAGAAGCTGATCTCGATCTCGCTCGAGGGGAGCGTCGGCTAACGCTGACCTCATCCTGAGGAGGCCGCGTAAGCGGCCGTCTCGAAGGATGGATACGGAAAGATAGTGGCCTCAATCCTTCGAGACGCGCCTGCGGCGCTGCTCAGGATGAGGAGATAGATGGAAACAAGATAATGGCTTTGCTTGAAGTGAAGGACTTGAAGGTTCGTGTCGAGGAGCGTGAGATCCTCCATGGGCTGACGCTGACCGTGAACGAGGGCGAGATCCACGCGATCATGGGGCCGAACGGCTCCGGCAAATCGACCCTGTCCCACGTCATCGCTGGCAAGCCCGGTTACGAGGTCACCGACGGCGAGATCCTGTTCAAGGGCGAAGATCTGCTCGCGATGGCCCCGAACGAGCGCGCGGCCAAGGGCGTGTTCCTGGCGTTCCAGTATCCGGTCGAGATCCCCGGCGTCTCCACCATGAACTTCCTGCGCACCGCGCTGAACGCGCAGCGCAAGGCGCGCGGCGAGGGCGAATATTCGACGCCCGACTTTTTGAAGAAAGTTCGCGAAGTCTCGAAGTCGCTGAACATCCCGCAGGACATGCTCAAGCGCGGCGTCAATGTCGGCTTTTCCGGCGGCGAGAAGAAGCGCAACGAGGTGCTGCAGATGGCGCTGTTCGAGCCCAGCCTGTGTATCCTCGACGAGATGGATTCCGGCCTCGACATCGACGCGCTGCGGATTGCGGCCGACGGCGTCAACGCGCTGCATTCGCCCAAGCGCGCCATGGTCGTCATCACCCATTATCAGCGGCTGCTCAACTACATCGTGCCTGACGTCGTGCACGTGATGTCGAAGGGCCGTGTCGTGAAGAGCGGCGGCAAGGAATTGGCGCTGGAGCTGGAAGCGTCCGGCTACGCCCAGTTCGAGGACGCCGCGTAAGGATTGTTTGAGATGAACGTTGCTGTGGCAAAGACCGGGAACGGCCGCGCGGTGAGCGATCTCTTCGCCAGCGCCGAAGGCCGTCTGCCGGGTTCGCCTTCCGTGATCGCAGCGCGCCGCGAGGCGTTCGAGACCTATGAGCGTCTCGGCCTGCCGCACCGCCGGATCGAAGAATGGAAGTACACCGATCTGCGCGCGCTGGTCGGCGAGGTGCTGCCGCTCGCGGCTGCACCTGATGCGGCTGCGTTGAAGCGCGCCGCGGACGCGGTGAAGGCGCATGCGATCGCGGGTGCCCGCAAGCTGGTGCTGGTCGACGGCGTGTTCGCTCCCGATCTCTCCGACGTCAAGGCGCTCGCCTCCGAGGCGAGCTTTAAGACATTGCGGGAGACGCTGGAGAAGGATTCCGGGCTGCTGAAGACTGCAGCTACCGATGCTGTGATCGCGCTGAACGCCGCGATGGCGACCGACGGTGTCGTGCTTGATATCGCCGACGGCGTGCAGCTGTCCGCGCCGATCCAGATCATCCACATCGCGATCGCTGCTACGGCATCGACGTTCACCCGCTCGCAGGTCGTGGTCGGGAAGGGCGCTCGCGCCACCATCATCGAGAGCTTTGTCGCGGCCGGCGCCAAGGCTTACCAGGTCAACGATGCCGTCATCCTCTCCGTCGGCGACAACGCCGACGTCGCGCATATCCGCCTGATGGATGATTCACCGGATGCGGTGAACATCACCTCGCAATTCGTCACGGTTGGCGCGAATACAAAACTCAATTTCTTCAACATGACCACCGGTGCGGCCGTCAGCCGCCTGCAAGGCTTCATCACGCTGGCAGGCGAGGGCAGTGAGCTCTCCGTCAACGGCGTGAACCTGTTGCAGAAGACCGAACATGGTGACACCACCCTGGTCGTCGACCACGTCGTGCCGAATTGTGTGAGCCGCGAGGTCTTCCGTGCCGTGATCGACGATCGTGCGCACTCGGTGTTCCAGGGCCGCATCATCGTTCGTCCCGACGCGCAGAAGACCGACGGCAAGATGATGATCCGGGCGCTGCTGCTCTCGGACGAAGCCGAGGCCGACAACAAGCCCGAGCTCGAGATCTTTGCTGACGACGTCTCCTGCGGCCACGGCGCCACCGCCGGTGCGCTCGACGACAGCCTGCTGTTCTATCTGAAGGCGCGCGGCCTGCCGGAGAAGCAGGCCCAGGCGCTGCTGATCCAGGCTTTCGTCGGAGAGGCGATCGAGCAGATCGCCGACGATGATCTGCGCGAGCACGTGATCGGCATTGCCGAGCGCTGGCTGGAGCGGCGCCAATGAGCACGCATCCGGCAGTCAAGAACGGCGCCTACGACGTTGCGCGCGTGCGCGAGGATTTCCCCGCGCTGGCCATGCAGATCTACGGCAAGCCGCTGGTCTATCTCGACAACGCTGCATCTGCACAGAAGCCGAGCGCCGTGCTCGATCGCATGACGCAGGCCTATACCTCCGAATACGCCAACGTGCATCGCGGCCTGCATTACCTCGCCAATGCCGCGACCGAAGCCTATGAGGGCGGCCGCATCAAGGTGGCGCAGTTCATCAACGCTGCCCGGACCGAGGAAGTGATCTTCACCCGCAACGCGACCGAGGCGATCAATCTCGTCGCCTCGTCCTGGGGCGAGCCGAACATCAAAGAAGGCGACGAGATCGTCATCTCGATCATGGAGCACCACTCCAACATCGTGCCCTGGCATTTCCTCAGGGAACGCCATGGCGCCGTGATCAAATGGGCGCCGGTCGACGACGAGGGCAATTTCCTCATCGATGAATTCGAAAAGCTGCTGACGTCGAAGACCAAGCTGGTCGCGATCACCCAGATGTCGAACGCGCTCGGCACCATCGTCCCGGTCAAGGACGTCGTGAAGATCGCCCACGCCCGCGGCATTCCCGTGCTGGTCGACGGCAGCCAGGGCGCGGTGCATCTGCCCGTCGACGTCCAGGACCTCGGCTGCGACTTCTACGTCTTCACCGGCCACAAGGTCTATGGTCCGACCGGCATCGGCGTGCTCTGGGCCAAGTACGACCACCTCGTCGCGATGCGCCCGTTTAACGGCGGCGGCGAGATGATCCGCGAGGTCTCGCGCGACGTCGTCACTTATGGCGATCCCCCGCACAAATTCGAGGCCGGCACGCCCGCGATCGTCGAGGCGGTCGGGCTTGGCGCCGCCATCGACTACGTCAATTCGGTCGGCAAGGAGCGCATCGCCGCGCACGAGCACGATCTCGTCACCTACGCCCAGGACAAGCTGCGCGAGATCAACTCGCTGCGGCTGATCGGCACGGCGCGGGGCAAGGGCCCGGTGATCTCCTTCGAGCTCAAGGGAGCGCACGCCCATGACGTCGCCACCGTGATCGACCGCCAGGGCATCGCGGTGCGCGCCGGCACCCATTGCGTGATGCCGCTTTTAGAGCGGTTCAACGTCACAGCCACATGCCGGGCGTCTTTCGGCATGTATAATACGCGGGAAGAAGTCGATCATCTGGCACAGGCGCTGTTGAAGGCGCGGGATTTGTTCGCATGAGTGACACGGCCGAAATCAAAGCCAATCCGATGGAAACCCGGTCGGCGCTGCCGCCTGAAGAGACCGAGCGTTTGACCACCGAGATCATCGCCGGGCTCAAGACCGTGTTTGATCCGGAGATCCCGGCCGACATCTACGAGCTCGGCCTGATCTACAAGGTCGAGATCAAGGACGATCGCTCGGTCGACGTGCAGATGACGCTGACGACGCCGAATTGTCCGGCCGCCGGTGAGCTGCCGACCATGGTCGAGAACGCGGTCGCCAGTGTTCCCGGCGTCGGCGTAGTCGACGTCAAGGTGGTCTGGGAGCCGGCCTGGACGCCGGAACGCATGAGCGACGAGGCCCGCCTCGTGCTCAACATGTGGTGACGCGTAACCTGCTTTCGATCCTTGGCATTGAATTTGCTCGGCAACGGACCACATCACTGACATGACACAGATATCGTCGGGCTCGACACCAGCATCCACTCCAAAGCCGCGGCGGCCCCGCCCGCAGGTGATGCGGCTGACGGACGCTGCTGCCCAGCGCATCAGCGAGCTGACCCAGCGGGCCGATTCCGAGATCGTGGGCCTGCGCGTCGGCGTCAAGAACGGCGGCTGTGCCGGACAGTCCTACACTGTCGAATACGCCCACGATGTCCGCCCGACCGACGAGGTCGTCGAGGACAAGGGCGTCAAGATCCTGGTCGATCCGAAGGCCGTGCTGTTCCTGCTCGGAACCGAGATGGACTACAAGGCCGACAAGATGCAGGCCCAGTTCGTCTTCAACAACCCCAACCAGATCTCCGCCTGCGGCTGCGGCGAGTCGGTCGAGCTGCGCCCGGCGCAGATCGACGGGTAGCCCGTTTCTCGCAAATCACTCCGCTGTCGTCCTGGCGAAGGCCAGGACCCATACCGGGTGATCTCGCGGTGATCGTCGGTGCCAATACCGACGCTGGCACGACCGGCAGTCTTCGCTAAACTCCCTCCTGTGGTAATGGGTCTTGGCTTTCGCCAGGACGACGACAGGGAAACAGTTCAGCCATGGACCGCGAATTCCTGATCGACCTGTTCGCCGATTTCGGCCCCGTCGCCATTCGGAAAATGTTTTCCGGCTACGGCATCTCCGCCGACGGCATCAATTTCGCGCTGTCCCTGCGTGCCGGCCTGTTTTTCCGCGCCGACGAGATGACCATCCCGGACTATGAGGCGGAAGGCTCGAAGCCATTCCAGTACTCGACCCGCGCCAAGACGGTGCTGGTGAACTCCTACTGGGAGCTGCCCGCACGCCTGTTCGACGATTCCGAGGAGCTTGCGCAATGGGCGAGGGCGGCGCTCGCGGCCGCCCAGCGCGGCAAGGTGAAGAAGCGGCCCAAGGCGAAGAAGGCGGTAAAGAAGCCAGCGAAGAAGGTCGCCAAGCCTGCGAAAGCGGCGAAGAAAGTCGGCAAGAAGGGCCCGGCCAGCAAGCGCGCCACGCGAAGGGCTTGAGGTTCACTCCACGGCCTTGGTCAGCCCAACCCGCATGTCCTTGGCGGTGAAGACGCAGATGCCGTCGGCAAGCACGCGACCGTCGGCAATTCCGAGCACCAGCTTGCCGCGCCGGACCATCCGCATGGCGACTTCGTAGCGCACGCGTTGCGCGTTCGGGGTGACCTCGCCTGTGCACGCGACTTCGCCGACGCCGATGGCGCGGCCCTTGCCCGGCGAGCCCGACCATCCCAGCCAGTAGCCGACCATCTGCCACATGGCATCCAGCCCCAGAGAGGCCGGCATCGTCGCGTCGCCGCGATAGTGGCAATCGAAGAACCAATGGCCCGGGGCGATGTCGAGCACGCCGACGATGTGGCCCTTGCCGAACGCGCCGCCGTCCAGGCTGATCTCCGTGATGCGATCCATCATCAGCATCGGCGGTGACGGCAATTGCGCATTGCCCGGGCCGAAATAGCCGCCCTCGCTCGATCTCAGTAGCTCGTCCCTGGTATAGGACGGTTGGGGCGTGTGAAAATCATGCGGGTTGGGCAAGACGACAAGTCCTCCGGATGCGCGCAGTCGGGCGCCTCGAGACGGCGAGGGAGATGTCGTTCGTCAGGGCATAATGTCAAGCGCGGTGAGCCGGTTCGGCGTCACGCCACCCGGTTGTGCGTCTCGACCGCGAATTCCGGGTCGGCCTCGCAGATCACGCGGTTGCGGCCGTTGCGTTTGGCGGCGTAGAGACAGGCATCCGCCCGTTCGATCAGCGCATCGGTGTCGTCGCCCTGCTTGAGCATGGAGACGCCGACGGAGACGGTGACGCGGCCGAGGATTTCGCCGGTGGACTTCTTTTTCAATTCCTTGGCCATCACCGCGCGGCGGATGTGATCGGCCACCGTCAGAGCCTGGCGCAGCGCGGTGTTGGGCAGCACGACCGCGAATTCCTCACCGCCATAGCGCGCGGTAATATCCTGGCCCTTGATGGTCTGCTTCAGGGACAGACCGACCAGCCGCAGCACCTGGTCGCCGGTGAGATGGCCGTAGGAATCGTTGAACGACTTGAAATGATCGATGTCGACCAGCAGCAGCGACAGCGGCTCGCCGGAGGCGAGCGCGCCTTGCACGGCCATGTCGATCATGCGATCGAAATATTTGCGGTTGCCGAGCCCCGTCAGCGGATCGGTCAGGCTCTCGGCGCGGATCGCCTCCAGGCTCTGCTGGAGGTTGCTGATCTCGCTCTTCGAGAGCGTCAGCCGGTCTTCCAGCGCCTTGTTGGTCTCGCGCATCTCGCTGGTGGAACGCAGCAGCGTCTCGACGATCGACTTGATCTGCTCGCGGCTCTTGGCCGATGACAGCTTTTCGGTCGCGCCGGACAGGCTGGCATCGTAGGAGCCGGTCATCCCAAGCGCGTCGCCGAGAACCTTCATGACGTCGTCGATCTCGCCGATGACGCGCGCGCCGACCTTGTCGATGCGGTCGGTGGTCTTGATGTGGGAGAGATAGGTCTCGTAGATCTGATCGAGATCGGCTTCGGTCAGCTTGCCGCTGCGCGCGAGCGTCTCGTTGATGATCTTGTTGAGCGGGGCGTTGTAGCCGGTGGCGTAGACGAACCAGATCTCGTAATTGCGGGGAATTGCCGTCTGCCGTAGCGATCGGATTTGACCGAGCGCTACCTCGGCGAACGCCATCGTGCGTTCGTGTTCGTCGAGCACCTTGACCACGGAACATACCCCACAACGATCGGCGCGCCGTCGACCGCAGCAATACTTAAATTATGTTCGTAGGCTAACGGACGATCGTGAACGCCCCGTAAATATACGTCCACGAATGCATCCGAAAAAGTGCGCGCCGGCTTTATTCAACCAAAGCCGGGCGCGCACCGCGCTTCAGGCACCGGCGGGGGAGCGAACCGGACGCAGCAGAAAGGCCGGCAGATGCGAGTGGTCGCCCGGCTCGCTGTCGGCCTCGCGTTGACGGCGCGGCTCGGGACGGCCGATCGACGGCACATGCGACGGATTGGGCTGCTGGCGCGCACCGTCACGCGGCTCGGATGATGGCTTGGCGTCGCGCGGCGGCCTGGCGTCACGCGGAGGTCTGGCTTCACGCGAAGGCCTGGCCTCGCGCGCGGGCCTTGCTTCGGAAGCGGGCCTTGCCTCGGGAGCGGACCGTGCTTCGGCTGAAGGCTGTGCCTCGCCACGCGCTTCGCGCGGCTCGTGGCTGCGCTCACGATCGCGACCGCGCTGCGGCTTGCCGCGTCCGCCGCGTGAACGTTCACGGCCGCGCTGCTCGCGCGGACGCTCGCTCGAATCGGAAGCGTCGGTGCGGATTTCGAAATCGCCTTCGGCGCGCGGAATGGTCTGGCCGATCAGCTTCTCGATCGCCACCATCGACTTCTGGTCGAGCGGCGTGACGAGCGAGATCGCCATGCCGGACCGGCCTGCGCGACCGGTGCGGCCGACGCGGTGGACATAGTCGTCGGGATGGTGGGGAACGTCGAAATTGAAGACGTGGCTGACCTCGGGGATGTCGAGGCCGCGGGCGGCGACGTCGGATGCGACCAGCAGGGGCAGCTCGCCCTTGCGAAACTGCTCGAGTGCCGCTGTGCGGGCCGACTGGTCCATGTCGCCGTGGAGCGCGCCGACGCTGAAGCCGTGCTTTTGCAGCGATTTGTGAACGACGGCGACCTCGCGCTTGCGATTGCAGAAGATGATCGCGTTCTGGAGATCCTTGGCCTCGCGCAGCAATCGGCGAAGCAGCTCGCGCTTCTCGTGCGCCTCGCGCCCGGCCGGGACCTGACACTGCGTAACGGTCACAGCGGTGGTGGCGGGCTTCGATACCTCGACCTTCTGCGGATTGTGCAGGAAGGTTTCGGTGATGCGCCGGATCTCCGGCGGCATGGTCGCGGTGAAGAACAGGGTCTGCCGCGTGAACGGGACGAGCTTGCAGACGCGCTCGATGTCCGGAATGAAGCCCATGTCCAGCATGCGGTCGGCTTCGTCGATGACGAGCAGCTCGACGCCGGTGAGCAGCAGGCCGCCGCGCTCCGTGTGGTCGAGCAGGCGGCCTGGAGTGGCGATCAGCACGTCCACGCCGCGCGTCAGCTTGGCATCCTGGTCGCCGAAGGAAACGCCGCCGATCAGGAGGGCGACGTTGAGTTTCTGGCCCGCGCCGTAGCGGTCGAAGTTTTCCTTCACCTGCGCCGCGAGTTCGCGGGTCGGCTCTAGGATCAGGGTGCGCGGCATGCGCGCCCGGGCGCGGCCCTTCTCGAGAATGGTGAGCATCGGCAGCACGAAGGCCGCGGTCTTGCCGGTGCCGGTCTGGGCGATGCCGAGCACGTCCTTGCGAGCGAGGACGTGAGGGATCGCCTGTTCCTGAATGGGGGTGGGGGTGGTGTAACCGGTGGCCGCCACTGCGGCGAGGACTTTTTCGGATAGTCCGAGATGGGTAAAAGACATTGAGCCTCTGGTCGAAACCGCCGTTCGGAATCGAGGGTAATAAGGCTGTCGCGTTCCACCCCGAAACGGCGCGCTCTCAAAGAAGCTGGGGGTGCTGACTCACGCGAACAAAGCGCCAGGCTCAGGAATCGCTCTTCGATCTGAGCCGCGTCGCCACGGAACATAGGCGGGAATCGGCCAAAGTCAATGGAGCAGGCGCGGGAAGGCCCTAAAAAACCTGAGGTTTTCGCCCAAATAGCGGGCGCGGCTGCAGTTTTCCGCCCAATCGTGCGATCGGCCGGAGCTGCCCAAACGTCGGCTAACGCCCCTCCGGCCCCTGCGCGCGGAAGTCGCCGGGGGCCATCCCGTAGGCGGCGTTGAAGACCCGGTAATAGGTCGCGAGGCTGTCGAAGCCGCAGGAGGTCGCGATGTCGGCGATCAACCGGTCCGGGGCTTCGCGCATCAAGCGGCGGCTCTGGTTCAGGCGTTCGTCGGTCACGGTTTGCGAGAAACTCCTGGCGGCGCCTTCGAACAACATATGCAGGTGACGCACGGAGACGCCGAGTAGGTCGGCCACCATGGTCGGCGCCAGATTTGGGTCTTGCAGGTGACGCGCGATCAGGCGCCGTGCCTGCGAGAGCCGGGCGGTCCGCAGCGCGGCCTGCCCGAGGCGGCTGCCGGGCCGCACGATGCCGCGCTCGATCAGCGCCAGATGGGCTAAAGCCTCGACGAGGGAAGCGGCATCGGCGGCGCCGTCATCACCCGCGGCAACCTCGCCGAGATCGGCGAAGCAGGCGTCGAGCAGGGGCTTCAATCCGGGATCGTCGAACGTCCGAGGCGCAAGCTCGCGCATGCGCTTGTCCTGCGTGGAGAGGCCGCTCAAGGGAATCTTCAGGATCCGCAGGTGGAAGCCTCCCGCGCCCAGCGGTGCCGCGCGATAGGGCTGGTCGGTATGGCTGGTGGCGAAGCTGCCATTGGCGATCGTGAAGTCGCTGCCGCGCATGCCGCCGAACCAGGCGCCGCTGCCGAGCTGCTGATAGACGCAGAGGCTGTCGCCCGGCGCGTCAGCGATGTCAGTCGTGCTGCGCTCGACCGTGTAGTGCGAGGCCTTCAGTTCGACGAGGCCGGCTCCGCCAAGCTGGTGCAGCGAGAATTCGCCGAAGAAGTCCGCGCGGCGTTCGCGCTCGAGTTCGACGGTGACGCCGAACAGGCCCTTGGCGCGCACCTCGCGCCAAAAGTCGAAGCGGTCGTGCGGCTCGACCTCGTCGGTGCACCAGCAATACACAGCGGCCCCCACTTCCAGCGGAATTGCCCACAAGAATTGACCGAGAAAAAGCAAATTCCGGTGGCATCTACCATAGCTGGACGACAGACCTGAGTCCTCAGGGCTGTTGAACCAGCGATGTGGCTGGGCCGACTATCACATCAACGACGCGGTTCCCATGAACCGCTGTTCGAGGGAACCGGCGTGGGGCCGTTCTTGAGGGATTTTCGATGACGCGTCGGCTTTTCAGAGTACTGGCAGCGCTTGGCCTCGCGGCGGGCCTCAGCGGTTTCGCGCTTCCCGCCTGTGCCGAGAAGCGCGTTGCGCTCGTCGTCGGCAACAATGACTACAGGAACGTTCCGAAGCTGCTCAAGGCGGTCAACGACGCCCGCACCATGGGCGATACGCTGAAGCAGCTCGGCTTCGCGGTGATGGTCGCTGAAAACCAGAGCCGGCAGCAATTTTCGGAGACGCTGCTCGCGTTCGATCGGATGATCGAGCCCGGCGACACCGCGTTCTTCTTCTATGCCGGCCACGGCTTCGAGATTGCTGGCCAGAACTATCTGCTGCCGACGGACGTGCCGGCGGCGACGGAAGGGCAGGAAGAGCTGGTGCGTGACGCCTCCATCCTGGCAGATCGCATCGTCGAGCGCCTCCAGAACAAGAAGGCGCGAACCTCGATCCTGGTGTTCGACGCCTGCCGCAACAACCCGTTCGAGCGCAAGGGTACCCGCGCCGTCGCCGGTGGCGGCGGGCTTGCCCCGATGGTGCAGCTGCCCGAAGGCGTGTTCTCGGTCTTCTCGGCCGGCCCGCGCCAGACCGCGCTCGACCGCCTCTCGAACGACGACGCCAATCCCAATTCAGTGTTCACGCGCACCTTCGCCAAGGAGCTGCTCCAGCCCGGCGAGAACCTGGTGCAAGTGGCGCAGCGTACGCGCCGTCTCGTCAGCGAGATGGCCGACACCGTCAAGCACAGGCAGGTGCCGGTCTATTTCGATCAGATGGTCGACGACGTCTTTCTCAGCGGCATCGCCAAGGATGCCGCCGCGCGCCCGGCCGACCCACCGGCGCAGAAGCTCGCGGCGCTGCCACCGGTCTCGGTGCCGCGCGTGCCGAAGGAGGAGACCACCAACGCGCCGATCGCGAGCTTCTCGCGCCACAATGGCGGCTGGAGCGTGGTGTTCTCCTTTGCCGATCCGACGCTCGGCGTTTCCTGGCGCATGGCCGGCAATGGCGATTTCCGCGAAACCGGCTTCATCGATACGCTCGACCCGCGTACGCGCAAGAGGATGCCGAACCCGTCGATCGAATTGCCGCCGGACGCGCAGGCCGGCACCATCGAGGTCCGCTATGTCGACCAGTCCGGTGACATGCAGGGCCCGTTCCCGATCAGGTTCGATCCCGAAGCCGCGCTGATCCGCGACCAGCGCAAGATCCTCGACATGACCGCGACGAGCTGGCTGTCATTCCGCGAGTTCAACGGGCTGCTGGTCTACTACACGCACCTCGTGTCCTATCGCTGCGCCATCCGCGAGGTGCGCATCGGCATCGACACCGCCGTTCCGAACCAGGTGTTGAAGATGCCGGGCTGCGACATGCGCGATCCCAGCGCGATCAGCGCCGGCATGCCGCTCTACATGAAGCTCGCGCCGGCAACGCAGTTCATCTCGGTGGAGCTGACCTATCGCGACGGCAGCGTGTCGGAGATCAAGAGCTTCCGCAGCGCGAACCGCAGCAACAACTGAGGTGTCGAGCAGGCCGCGTCCGCCGCAGCCATTCGCGGCGCTTCCTGATGAAGCGCTTGACGGCCTCGATCAAGGGCGGAGTCAGCGAGAAGAACGCGCCCATCGCGGTCGAGGCGATGACGCGGCGCAGCAGGAGCTTCTCCTACTCCTCGTACGGGTAGCCGTTCTGCTCGATGCGCACCGGCGCAAGCGGCGGCCTGCGCGGTGCGATCATGATCAAGACGAAAAGCACGTTGATCAGGATCCAGACGCCGAGCAGTATGAGGATTGTCTGCACTGCAATTTCCTCAATGAGTCGGAATTGGCGACAAGGCTAACGGCCATTCACAACTGCGGCAAATGATTCTTGCTTGCTGCACTGCACAGAAACCTTGACCCTAGATGAGGACCCGGCCGTGAAACCCGATACGTCGCAGAATCCCGAAGGCGCCTCGCTGAAAGTGCGGTGTTGCATCGTCGGCGGCGGACCGGCGGGCATGATGCTCGGCTATCTCCTGGGGCGCGCCGGCATCGATGTCGTGGTGCTGGAGAAGCATGCGGATTTCTTCCGCGACTTCCGCGGCGACACCGTGCATCCCTCGACGCTCCAGGTGATGGACGAGCTCGGCCTGATCGACGGATTCCTGAAGCTGCCGCATCAGCGCTTGCAGAAGATGGACGGCCTGTTCGGCGGTACCCCCGTTCGCATCGCCGATCTCAGCCGCCTCCGCACCAAGTACCCCTTCATCGCCTTCATGCCGCAATGGGATTTCCTGAATTTCCTGCGCGAGGCCGGCCAGCGCTTCGCCTCGCTGAAGGTGATGATGAACACCGAGGCGGTCGATCTGATCCGCCACGGCGAGACCATCGCCGGCGTGCAGGCGAAGACGCCTGACGGCATCGTGGACATCGAAGCCGATCTCACCATCGCCTGTGACGGCCGGCATTCGACCGTGCGCCAGCATTCCGGCCTCGAGGTCGAGGAGATCGGCGCGCCAATGGACGTGCTGTGGTTCCGCGTCGGACGCAAGGCGAACGAAACCGAGAACCTGTTCGCGCGCGTCGAGCCCGGCAAGATGATGATCACCTTCGACCGCGGCGACTACTGGCAGTGCGCCTATGTCATCGCCAAGGGACAATACAACGCGGTGAAGGCGAGGGGATTGCAGGCGCTGCTCGACGACGTCGTCCGCATGGCGCCGATCCTGAAGGGCGGCATTGCCGATGTGAAGAGTTTCGACGACGTCAAGCTGCTCACCGTCGCGATCAACCGTCTGCCGCGCTGGACGCGGCCGGGCCTGCTTCTCATCGGCGACGCCGCACATGCGATGTCGCCGGTCGGCGGCGTCGGCGTCAATCTCGCCGTGCAGGATGCGGTCGCGACCGCAAACCTGCTGGCGGACAAGCTGCAGCGCGGCTGCCCGTCGGAGAACGAACTCGATGCCGTGCGCCGTCGCCGCGAATTCCCGGTGAAGATGACGCAGCGAATGCAGATGGTCGTGCAGAACAACATCATCAGCGGCGCCTTGCAGGGCGGCGACCGGCCGCTGAAAGTGCCGCTGGTCCTGCGCCTCATCACCGCGCTGCCGTGGCTCCAGGGCATTCCGGCGCGCCTGCTCGCCCTTGGCGTCCGGCCTGAGCACGTGCAGTCGAAGGCTGCGCCGGCACGGTAGCGCAAGGACCCGGTAGGGATAACGCGGCGTTAAATCGCGCTCGGCGCGTTGCCTGCGTGCAACAGCGCAAACGGATTCAAGGCACGCTGCTTGCCAATCCGACGTCTTAACTGTCTTGATTCAAATTTGAGTAAGACCTGCGTGTGAGCGTGCACCCATCAAAGGACACGGGGTGTACCATGCGTAACAAGTTGATTGCCGCCTTCGCCTGCACGACCGCTCTGGTTTCGACCGGCGCCGCTTCCGCCGCCGATCTCGGTGCACGGCCCTACACAAAGGCGCCGGCCTATATGGAGTCGATGTTCAACTGGACCGGCTTCTATGTCGGCGGCCACATCGGCGGCGCATGGACCAACGAGCAGTTCATCAACAACGGGACCGGTGCGCCGTTCGGCGATCTGACCCCGGGCCAGGGCTACCGTCAGCGCAACTCCGGCATCCTGGGCGGCGCCCAGATCGGCTACAATTGGCAGGCCAACAACTACGTGTTCGGTATGGAAGGCACGATCTCGGGCCTCGACAACAAGGGCTCGTTCTTGAACACCGCGTTCGGCGCGGGTGACGACGTGTTCTCCTGGCGCGCCAATGTGCTTGCGACCGTCGTCGGTCGTGCGGGCTTCGCCCTGCAGAACAACCTGTTCTACATCAAGGGCGGCTATGCCGGCGTGAACAACCGTCTGTCGGTCACCGATACCGTCGGCGTGGCCACTGGTTCTGGCGGCCAGACCCATTGGGCCAACGGCTGGACCGTCGGTGCCGGCTGGGAATACGGCATCACCCGCAACTGGATCGTCGGCCTCGAGTACAATTACGCGGCCTTCGCCAGCCAGACTTATCAACTTGGCGGCACGTCGGGCAATTACAGCTTCGATGCCAAGCCGCGCGACCTCCAGTGGGCCGTCGTGCGCGCCAGCTACAAGTTCGACGCGCCTGTCATCGCCCGCTACTGAGTGGGTCAACGAACGACCAAGCAGCCATAAAAGACGATCACTGCCCAAATTTTAAAGCCCCGGCATTGTCCGGGGCTTCTTTTTTGTGTGCAGATTTATTCGTGTACGCCTATGCCATCACCGAGAACCCGCCGTCGACGGGGATCGCGGTGCCGGTGACGAAGTTGGAGGCGGACGAGGCAAGGAACACCGTGATGCCGGCGAAGTCGTCGATGTCGCCCCACCGCCCCGCAGGCGTGCGTGCCAGCACCCGCTCGTGCAATCCTGATACCTGCTGCCGCGCACCGCGGGTCAGGTCGGTGTCGATCCAGCCCGGCAGGATGGCATTGACCTGGATGTTGTCGGGCGCCCACGCATTGGCGCAGGCGCGCGTATACTGAACGATGCCGCCCTTGCTCGCCGCATAGGCCGTTGCGAAGCTCGCGCCGAAGATCGACATCATCGAGCCGATGTTGATCACCTTGCCGTTGCCGGACGCCTTCAGCGCCGGATAGGCCAGCTTCGAGCACAGGAAGGCGCTGGTGAGGTTGGTGTTGATCACCGTATTCCACTCGTCGAGCTCGAGCTCGTGCGGCGGCTTGCGGATGCTCATGCCGGCATTGTTGATGAGGATGTCGATGCGGCCGAGATCCCCGACGACGCGATCGACCATCGCGGCGATGGCCGCCTTGTCGGTAACATCGGTGGGAACACTGATCGCCTTCACGCCGCGTTGGCTGAGATCGGCAACGGCGGCGGCGGATTTGGTTTCGTTGCGTCCGACCACGGCGATGTTGGCGCCGGCGTCGGCGAGGCCACGGGCCATGCCGAGCCCGATGCCACCATTGCCTCCCGTGACGATCGCAACCTTGCCGCGGAGATCGAACCGACTGGATGTCATGCTGCTATTCCCTGGTTTCTTCTATTGGTTGCTCTGCCAGATCAGCACCAGCCCGAAGCCGGCCATGGCTGCGCCATAGCCGGCCCATTGCAACTGGTTGACCATGAAGCTCGATCGCGGCCACGCGACGGTGCCCGTGCCCTGTCCGATCCAGAGCAGCCCGACGGCGAGGGCAAATAGGCCTGCGATCAGCAGGAATCTGCGCATGCATTCCTCCCCATTGGTCTGCTTCTGTCGTGACACGCGGTCCGTCAATGACGTCTGCGCTCCCGAAAGCTTGGCCTACACAGTAGCGGGCTTCGATGGGGATACAATGGTTAGGGACGAGGACCGAGGCGAGCGTTCGGATTGCCGAAGGCCGGCTTGGGCTCTTCATCACCCCAAACGAAAAAGCCCCGGACGATGCCGGGGCTTTGACGTCTGAACTTGCGTTCGGATCAGTACTTCGCGACGACCGGACCGGTCCAGTTGAAGCGGTAGACCAGCGAGGTGGAGATCGTCTGGTTCCAGCTGTTGGCGCGGATGCTGTTGATGCCGGTCGGCAGGTTGGTGGCGTCGGAGATCTCGTCCCGGGTCTTCGCACCGTAGAAGGCCGAACGATACTCGGTCTTCATGAACCAGCCAGGTGACTGGATGCCGAAGATGTTCAGGTTGTTCTCGACACCGCCGCCGATGAACCAGCCGTTGCGGTTATAGCCGTTGAGATGCACGCCAGATGCAACGCCGCCCAGGTTCGTGAAGTTCGTGCTGCCGAAATGGGCGCCCGAGTAACCGCCGTTGACATAGGAGAGAACATTCGGGGCAACCAGCCAGCCGAGGCGCACACCGGCGGCCCAGGAGTCTTCCAGCTTCTGCTTGCCGGTGAGGCTCAGGATCGGATCCTGAACGGTGCCGCTGATGCTGCCGAACTGGCCATCGGCGAACACGCCGGCAACCCAGGTGCCGCTGAACTGCCAGTCGTAGCCGAGACCGACGGTGCCGAACCAGCCCGAAGCGCCCTGGCGCTGTGCGATCGTCAGGGGCAGGCCCGTCGGGGTCGAAAGAATGGTCTGGTCAGAGGCCGAGATGCCGCCGCCGGCGCCGCCGAAGAGGTAGAAGCCGGTCCAGCTGGCGACGGGAGCTGCCATCGGGGCCTTCACGTAGGGACGGGCGCCAAGGTCAGCGGCCGAGGCCGAACCGGTCATCGCGGCAACCGCGGTCAGTGCGAGCAAAATCTTCTTCATCTTAAAATCCCCAAGCTTTGGTCTGTCTGGCAGGCGCGAGCGCACTGAAGTCCGTGTGATCTGATGTTCCGGACTATACCTGCTTCTCTCCGAAATGCTGTTGCAGAGCAGGCACAGTCGCCGGGAAACGCCGCACGGCGGGGATTCTGAGCGTCGTTGTCGAAATATACAATATGCCTGCATTATCAATGCGTTATTCAGAATTTTGCGATCTGTGTTTTGGTAACTTCTCGTTAGCAAATCCGGCTTTGTCCGATATGGAGGCAATCCTGCATCAGCCTGGCTGGGTGAGTCGTTGGCCGAGTCGCGATGCGACGAGGCCGGAATCAGCGAAGTCGAGGCCGACCGTTGGCCGGGTGGTCGGGCAAGATCGGCGGGCAGGATCGGCGGGGAAAGAGCGGTTGTCGTCCCAAAAACAAAAGAGCCCCGGGCTTCATGCCGGGGCTCAGGATGGGATACGACCGGGCAGCGCCTGCGGATCAGACGTCCAGCAAATCGTCATTGGCGAATTCGGCCTTGTCCGAGATGAACGCGAAGCGCGCTTCGGCCTTGGTGCCCATCAGGCGCTCCACCGAATCCGCCGTGGTGTCGCGGTCGTCGGCGAGCAGAACCACTTTCAGCATGGTCCGCTTTGCCGGATCCATGGTGGTTTCCTTGAGCTGCGCCGGCATCATTTCGCCGAGGCCTTTGAAGCGATTGACCTCGACCTTGGCGTTGGCGTTGAACTCGCTCTTGATCAGCGCTGCCTTGTGCGCGTCATCGCGGGCGTAGACCGACTTCGTGCCGTTGGTCAGCTTGTAGAGCGGCGGCACGGCGAGGAAAAGGTGGCCTTCGTCGATCAGCCGCGGCATCTGCCGATAGAAGAAGGTGATCAGCAGCGAAGCGATGTGGGCACCGTCGACATCGGCGTCGGTCATGATGATGATGCGCTGATAGCGCAGATCCTCCTCGCGATACTGCGCGAGCATGCCGCAGCCGATCGCCTGCACGAGGTCGGCGAGCTGCGTGTTCGCCGTCAACTTGTCCTTGCCGGCGGACGCGACGTTGAGGATCTTGCCGCGCAGCGGCAGCACGGCCTGGGTCTTGCGGTCACGCGCCTGCTTGGCGCTGCCGCCGGCCGAGTCTCCCTCGACGATGAAGAGTTCCGAGCCGTCCAGGCCGGCATCGCTGCAATCGGCGAGCTTCCCGGGCAGGCGCAGCTTCTTGCCGGCCGTCTTGCGCGCGGTCTCCTTCTCTTGCCGGCGGCGCAGCCGCTCCTCGGCGCGGTCGATCACGAAGTCGAGCAGCCTGTTGGCCTGGTTCGGATTGCCCGACAGCCAATGGTCGAACGGGTCCTTCATCGCCTGTTCGACGATGCGCTGCGCTTCGGCGGTGGCGAGACGGTCCTTGGTCTGGCCCTGGAATTCAGGTTCGCGCACGAACACCGAGAGCATCACGGCAGCACCCACCATCACGTCTTCAGACGTAATGGACGACGCGCGCTTGCCTTGGCCGACGCGCTCGGCGTGATCCTTCAGACCGCGCAACAGCGCGCTGCGCAGGCCGGATTCGTGCGTGCCGCCGTCGGGCGTCGGCACGGTGTTGGTGTAGGAAGACAGGAAGCCGTCGGCATCCGCGGTCCAGGCAACGGCCCATTCGCAGGCGCCATGCGCGCCGTTGCGGCCCGACTTGCCGGAGAAGATGTCGGGATGCACCAGCGTGTCGGCATGGATCGCGGCCGCCAGATAATCCTTGAGGCCGCCGGGGAAGTGGAACGTGGCTTCCGCCGGCACGTCGTCGACGCCCTTGAGCAGTTCGGGCGCGCAATTCCAGCGGATCTCGACACCGCCGAACAGATACGCCTTCGAACGCGTCATCTTGAACAGGCGCTGCGGCTTGAACGCGGCCTTGGCACCGAAGATGTCGGTGTCCGGCTTGAAGCGCACGCGGGTTCCGCGGCGGTTGTTGATCTTGCCGAGATCCTCGAGCTTGCCCTTCGGGTGCCCGCGCTCGAACGTCATGCGGTAGAGTTTCTGGCTACGCGCGACCTCGACCTCGAGCAGCGAGGAGAGGGCGTTCACCACGGATATGCCGACGCCGTGCAGGCCGCCCGAGGTCTCGTAGACCTTGGAATCGAACTTGCCGCCCGAGTGCAGTGTGCACATGATGACTTCGAGCGCCGACTTCTTCGGGAATTTTGGATGAGGATCGATCGGGATGCCGCGGCCGTTGTCTGTGACGGTCAAAAAGCCGTCCGCGCTCAACTCGACTCCGATGAAGGTCGCATGCCCCGCCAGCGCCTCGTCCATCGAGTTGTCGATGACCTCGGCGAAGAGGTGATGCAGCGCCTTCTCGTCGGTGCCGCCGATATACATGCCGGGCCGGCGGCGCACCGGTTCCAGACCTTCGAGCACCTCGATGTCGGCTGCGGTGTAGTCGGCCTCGGCGCCGCCCGCGCGCGGGGTCACCTTGGCGGCGCGGGGCTTGGGCTCATCGCCGCCGAAAAAATCGTCTTTTGCTTTGGGCTTCAACTGCTTGGACATATATCTTTATGCGTTTTGAGGGCCGCATGAGCGGCGAATCGGTTGGCGCGACTATGCCACTTCTCGCCTGGAAAGGTTATCGCAGGGCGGGTCGGGCGGTGTGGTTGGGAGCCAATCCCGGCGATTTTACGCCGCAGCCCCATCAAATCCCGGCAATTTGACGGTCCGGTCCAGCCTGGACCGGAGTTTGTGACTTGATGTCACACAAGTCCTTGGCTTACCAGTCCTTTTCATCGAGCAGCACCTTCGGGCAGGACGGAAAGGCTATTTTTGAATGGAGCAGTTTGCGCACGGGCTCGCTGATTTCGTGCGCGCTCACCAGACATGGGCAGCTCCCATCGTGTTCATGCTCGCCTTCGGGGAGTCGCTTGCCTTCATCTCGCTGCTGATCCCGGCTTGGGGCGCGTTGGTTGCGATCGGCGCGCTGATCGGCGCGAGTGGCATCAGCTTCTATCCGGTCTGGATCGCTGGCGGCATCGGCGCGGCGCTGGGCGACTGGGTCTCGTATTGGTTCGGCTATCGCTACAAGGAGAAGGTCGCCCAGATGTGGCCGCTCTCGCGCTATCCGGAACTCCTGCCCAGGGGTGAGGCTTTCGTGCGCAGCTGGGGCGTGCCGAGCATCTTCATCGGCCGCTTCTTCGGCCCGTTGCGTGCCTCCGTGCCGCTCGCAGCCGGCATTTTCGAGATGCCGTATTGGAGTTTCCAGGCCGCCAATTTCGTCTCGGCGCTGATCTGGTCGGCGGCGCTGCTGCTGTTCGGAGACGTGATCGCGAAGATCATGGAATGGATCTGGCGGGTGGTGTGACGTCCGAACCTTGACGCGAACCGCAACTGGCCCTATAGCCCCGCGCCATGATCAACGCCGCGACCATTTTGTTCGCCCGTCGCCGCCGCCGCAGCTTTGCGGTTTGGGCGGTCGATCGCGTTTGAGATCATCGTCTTTGCCGCTGGATCCGATCCGCGGCATTCTCTCTCCTGTCAGTGCGATCTGATCCGGCGGCCACCAAGGAGGCCAGCAGGAGACTACGATGTACACGCCACCCTTTTTCAAGCAGGACCGCGCCGCGAGCCTGAAATTCGCCGACACGCGCGGCTTCGGCACCATGTGCGCGTTCGACGGCCACAAGCCGGTCGCCTCGCCGCTGCCGTTCTATTTGACCTATGCCGCGGACGGCACGCCGCAGGCTGCCTTTCATGTCGCCCGTCACAATCCGCTGCTAAAGCTTGCGGACGGGACGACCTCCTGGCTGCTCGCGGTCAACGGTCCCGATGCCTACGTGTCGCCGGACTGGTACGTCTCGCCGGATCAGGTGCCGACCTGGCTGTACCAGTCGGTCCATCTGACCGGGCCGGTGCGGTTGTTGTCGGACGGTGAACTGGCCGTGCAAATCGATACGCTCAGCGACAAGTTCGAGAGCTGGCTGTTGCCGAAGAAGCCGTGGACCTCAGGCAAGATGACGGCCGGGCGGCTCGAGGCGTTGAAGAAGGGAATAGTGGGTCTGGTCATGACGGTTGAAGAGGTCGAAGCCAGCTTCAAGCTCAACCAGCACAAGTCCGACGCCGACTATACGGCGATCGCCAATGCGCTTGGCGCGCAAGCCCATGCCGACGCCAGGGAGATCGCGCAACTGATGCAGGACGTAAGGCCGGAGGCCTTCGCATCCGAAACCAACATGCTCGAAAGGAACGCGCCATGACCTTTTCTGAAGCCAGCCTCGTTGACACCAAAAATGCCCCGAAGACGGGCGCTGCGACAAAGCCCGCCACGGTCTTCGTCGACGGCGGCTCCGGCACCACCGGGCTCGGCATCAACGAGCGGCTGAAGCTGCAGAGCGACGTGGTCGTGAAGACGATTGCCGACGACAAGCGCAAGGATCCCGCAGCCAAGAAGGCGCTGATGGAGGAGGTTGATCTCGTCATCCTCTGCCTGCCGGACGATGCTGCCAGGGAAACGGTTGCGCTCATCGACAGCATGGGGCCGTCGGGCCCGAAGGTGCTGGATGCCTCGACCGCGTACCGGGTCGCGCCCGACTGGGCCTATGGCTTTCCGGAACTGACGCCGGATCAGGCCGGCAAGATCAAGGCTGCGAAGAAGGTCTCCAATCCCGGCTGCTATCCGACCGGCGCGATCGCGCTGCTGCGACCGATCGTCGATGCCGGCCTTCTGCCGGCGGACTATCCCGTCACCGTCAATGCGGTGAGCGGCTATTCCGGCGGCGGCAAGTCCATGATCGCGAGTTTCGAAGACGGCAGCGCGCCGTCGTTCGAACTCTACGGCCTCGGCTTCGAGCACAAGCATTTGCCGGAGATGCAGCTCTATTCGAACCTGGCGCGGCGGCCGATCTTCATCCCGTCGGTCGGCAACTACCGGCAGGGCATGCTGGTGTCGGTGCCGCTCCAGCTCGACTCGCTGCCCGGCAAGCCCAGCGGCGCCGATCTCCAGGCGGCGCTGGCAAAGCGTTACGCCGGCTCGAAATACGTCTCGGCGATGCCGTTGCAGAACGAGGCGACCAAGGGCGGCAAGCTCGAGCCGGAAGCGCTCAACGAAACCAACATGCTCGAGCTCTACGTCTTCGCCAGCGACAAATACCACCAAGCGGTGCTGGTCGCCCGGCTCGACAATCTCGGCAAGGGCGCGTC
Organism: Bradyrhizobium sp. Ken64; assembly: GCF_055807555.1. Classification (NCBI taxonomy): domain Bacteria; kingdom Pseudomonadati; phylum Pseudomonadota; class Alphaproteobacteria; order Hyphomicrobiales; family Nitrobacteraceae; genus Bradyrhizobium; species Bradyrhizobium sp. Ken64. Next base: position 151,392 of record NZ_JBVVPA010000015.1, read on the forward strand.
CGGCGCGGCCGTGCAGAACATGCGGCTGATGCTGGGCCTTGCCGACGAGTAGCCGATAAGCGTTGCCCGCGAGACCAGTCCGGTGGACGAAGCGACGCTGCAACTTTCTACTCCGGCAAGACGATCCAGCGACGCTTGAAAGGAACGTGTGATGAGTTCGAAGAAAATCGGCATTCTCGGCGCGTCCGGCTACACCGGCGCGGATGCGGTGCGTCTGCTGGCGCGGCATCCGAATGCGGAAATCACGGCACTCACCGCCAACACCCACGCCGGCAAGGCCATGAGCGAGGTGTTTCCGCATTTCTTCATGCTGGATTTGCCCCAACTCGTGGAATGGGAAAAGGTCGACTGGACCAAGCTCGACGCGGTGTTCTGCGGGCTGCCGCACGGCACCACGCAGCAGATCATCGCGGCCGTGCTGAAGGCCAACCCGAAGATCAAGGTCCTCGACATGTCCGCCGATTTCCGGCTGCGCGACAAGGAAACCTACGCCCAGTGGTACGGCCACGAACATCAGGCGCTCGAGTTGCAGGGCGAAGCCGTCTACGGCCTGACCGAATTCTACCGGGAGAAGATTACCGCGGCGCGGCTGGTTGCCTGTCCCGGCTGCTATCCCACGGCAGCGCTGTTGGCGCTGGTGCCGCTGGCGAAAGCAAAACTGATCGACGTCGATGACATCGTGATCGACGCCAAATCAGGCGTCACGGGCGCCGGACGCGGCCTGAAGCAGAACACGCTGTTCAGCGAGGCGGGCGAGGGGATTTCGCCGTATTCGGTCGGCACGCACCGGCATGCGCCGGAGATCGAACAAGAGATCGGCGTCGCGGCGGGCGCGAGCGTGACCGTCAATTTCACGCCGCATCTCATACCGATGTCGCGGGGCGAACTCTGCACGTCCTACGTCAAGCTCAACGGCGCGACGCCGGACGATTTGCGGGCCGCCCTCGAGCAAGCCTACGCAAACGAGCCCTTCGTGCATGTCGTCAATAAGGGCGTGCTGCCGCAGACCCAGAACGTACGCGGCTCGAACTATGTCCAGATCGGTGTCATCGCCGACCGGATCAAGAACCGCGCCATCGTGATTTCGGTGCTCGATAATCTGGTGAAGGGCTCGGCCGGTCAGGCGATCCAGAACATGAACCTGATGTTCGGATTTCCCGAGACCGCTGGATTGGAGCAGATCGCGCTGTTTCCCTGATCGGAGTGGTCGCCGTGGACGAAGGGACTCTGCAATTCTATCGGAGCAACGCCCGGTCCTATGCGGACTGGGCGAAGGCGCCCTCGACGCGGCTGCGAGGCTTTCTCGCTATGCTGCCGTCCGGGGGCTCGATCCTCGAGCTCGGCTGTGGCGCCGGCAATCATTCGGCGGTGATGCTGGCCGAGGGTTTTTCGGTGCGCGCCACCGACGGCTCGCCTGAAATGGCCGAGATCGCGTCGCAGCGGCTCGGTCATGCCGTCGAGGCGATGCGGTTCGACCAGCTTGACGCGCACGAGGCCTATGACGGCGTCTGGGCCAGCGCCTGTCTCCTGCACGTACCGCGCGACGAACTCGCCGGCATCCTGGCGCGGATTCATCGCGCGCTCAGGCCGTCAGGCGTGTTCTATGCCAGCTACAAGATGGGCGAGGGCGACGGCCGGGACAGCCTCGGGCGTTACTACAATTATGCGTCGCCAGAATGGCTCGAGGCGACCTACGCCAGCGCGGGTCCATGGATCACGCTGTCGTCGGACAGGAACGTGATCCGGAGCTTTGACGAGACGCCGGCGAACATGCTGCATCTCGTCGTTCGCAAGGCCTGATCTAAAACGACGAGGCCTGATCTCAAACCACCTTGAAGATCGCGACGGCCAGCACGGCCTGCGCGACGAAGCCCACCGCCGCGGTCGAGTGAGACCGTGTATGTCCGTGGCCTTGGCCTCACCGAAGCGGCTTCGGCCGCGCAGGCGCGACCAGCCCGGGAATGACGGCTGCGAGGGCGCCTTCTCAGTACTTCGCGATGATCGGGCCGCCGAATTTGTAGTTGATGCGGGCGGTGATCAAATCGACGTCCTGGCCGATGCGGTCGGTGCGTGAGAACGTGCCGACGGGCGTCAGCGCGCCGTTGGAAGTGAGCGTGACGTCGTGGCGGCCCATGAACAGATGGTCGTATTCGAGGCCGACCGACCAGTTCGGGGCGAAGCCGTATTCGATGCCGACACCGACCGTGCCGCCCCAGCGGGTGTCGTCGGCACCGTCGAACTCGGCTCCGGCCAGACCGCCCGTTCCGATGCCGCGGTAGCGGTTGCGGGTGACGGCGGCGCCGCCCTTCACGTAAAGCAGTGCGTTATTCCAGGCGTAGCCGACCTGGCCGGTGAACAGGCCGAAAGCATCGACACGGGTGCGGTTCGCGACGCCGGCCACGGCGCTGGCGTTCCGGCCGGAGAGATCCGCCCAGTCGCCCTGCGCTTCAAGGCCGAACACGAAGGCGCTGCTCTGCCAGCGATAACCGATCTGGCCGCCGGCGACGGCACCCGTCGCGTCATGGCAGCCTTCCGCAACGCCGGGTGCGAAACCAACCGTCTGGTCCCAGCAATTGCGTGACGAGCCATAGCCGCCGTTGGCGCCAATGTAGAAGCCGCTCCAATCATAGATCGCCGCGATCATCGGCGGCGCCTTGGTGTAGGGACGTGCGGCGAGATCGGCGGCACTGGCCTGGGTCGTCACGGCTGCGAGCGAGAGTCCGGCGAGCGCGGATGCAATCTTCCAATTCATATCTGCCCCGAATCATCAATGCGATGACCAAATATACCTGTGGATGGCCAATCCTTCGTGGCAGCCCAAGGATGGCATCCCGGTTTTTGTCGCACTGTCATCCTTCGGCAACACCAGCAGCCGAGGCAGGCTTTCGAGGATTTTACCCCTTTGTTGCAGCCGCTAAGCCATCGGAGCTGCGATCAAACCACCTTGAAGATCGCGACGGCCAGCACGGCCTGCGCGATGAAGCCGACGGTGAAGGCCAGGGTGCGGAAGACGGGGATGCCCATCGCATAGACGATCAGATGCGCGACGCGCGACCAGAAATAGACGGCGCAGGCAAGCACCGTCCATTTCGAGGAGTAGTCGATCGCGTTCAGGATCAGCACCAGCGGCGCGAACAGCACGAGGTTCTCGACGGCGTTGTCATGCGCGAACATGAGGCGGTTCGCCCATTCCGACTGCGGCTTGTCGGTGCGCGAGGGATTGGCCATCGCGCCACCGAGACCGCGAATCTGGCAGCGGTTGATGGTGTAGGGAATCCACAGGATTCCGGTCAGGACCACCGTCAGTGTCAGCCAGAACAATTCACGCGTCATAACCCGGTCCCCTCATCAATTTCTGCCGCAGGCGTGGAGCTTATACGAAAGCGCGGAAGATTCTGCTATGCGCGAACCCTGACATAGCTGCCGGGCGCGTCCTCGATCGGGGGAAACGCATCGCTGCCGACCGTGCGGGCCGGGACTTCCTCGGGATCGAGCGCGCCCAGCCATTGCCGCCAGTCCGGCCACCACGAGCCCTTGTGCTCGACCGCGCCCTTCATCCACTCGGCGACATTGGCCGACTTCACGTTGTCGTTGGTCCAGTACTGGTATTTGTTCGAGGCAGGCGGATTGACCACGCCGGCGATGTGGCCCGAGCCGGACAGCACGTATTTCACCGGGCCGCCAAAGAACTGGGAGCCGTACAGCACCGATTCCGCCGGCGCGATATGGTCCTCGCGGGTTGCGAGATTGTAGATCGGCACCATGACCTTGGAGAGGTCGAGCAAGGTGTTGTCCAGCACCAACGTGCCGGTCGAGAGCCGGTTCTCGAGATAGCAATTGCGCAGATAGTACGAATGGTTCGACGCGGTCATGCGCGTCGCGTCGGAATTCCAGTGCAGCAGGTCGAACGCGCTCGGCTGCTGGCCCTTGAGGTAATTGCTGACGACATAGGACCAGATCAAATCGTTGGAGCGCAGCATGTTGAAGGCCATCGCCATCTTCGAGCCTTCGAGCACGCCCGCCGCCTTCATGTCCTGCTCGAGCGATGCGATCTGCTCCTCGTCGACGAACACGAGCAAATCACCGGCATGGGTGAAGTCGACCTGTGCCGCGAAGAACGTCGCGGACGCAACGCGCTGGCGGCGCTTCTCGGCGAGCCAGGCCAGCGTGGTCGCGAGCATGGTGCCGCCGACGCAATAGCCCGCTGTGTGCACCTTCATCTCGCCGGTGACCTTCTCGATCACGTCCATCGCCGTGAGCGGGCCTTCCTTCATGTAGTCTTCCCAGCTCTTGGCACCTAGCCGCTTGTCGGGATTGACCCATGAGATCACGAACACGGTGATGCCCTGATCGACACACCACTTGATGTAGGATTTCTCCGGCTTGAGGTCGAGGATGTAGAACTTGTTGATCCAGGGCGGGATGATCAGGAGCGGCGTGCGCAGCACGTTCTCCGTCGCCGGCGCATACTGGATCAGCTGCATCATCTCGTTCTGGTAGATCACCTTGCCCGGCGTCGTCGCCATGTTGACGCCGACGACGAGATTGTCTGGATCGGATTGACGGATCTTCAGCGTGCCTTTGCCGGCGGCGATGTCCTCGGCCAGCATCTTCAGCCCGCGCGCGAGATTTTCGCCGCTGCTGGCCACCGTCGCGCGCAGCACTTCCGGGTTGGTCAGCACGAAGTTGGAGGGCGACATCGCGTTGGTGAGCTGCTGGACATAGAACTCGGCCTTGCGGCGGGTCTGCGGATCGAGCCCCTCGGCGTCCCGCACAAGCTCCTGCGCAAATTTGGTCGTGAGCAGGTAAAGCTGCATCATGAAATCGAAGAACTGGTTCGACTTCCATTCCGGATCGGCAAAGCGCTTGTCGCGCGGCGAGGGCGCGATCGCGGGCGGTGCGTCCTGACCGGCCATGCGGCGCGCCGCCGAGCCCCAGAGGTCGAGATAGTCCTTGGCGAGCTTGGTCTGGAGCTCGGAGGCCCGCGACGTATCCGACAGCCAGTATTCGGCGACGGCGGTGAAGGACTTGATAACCTCGGTAAGCTCCGCCGGCGGACGATCCTGCACCTCGCCGCTCTCGCGCGGCTTCAGGTACGCGGCGAGCGCCTTGCCGCCGCTTTCCATCGCCAGCGCGACATTCATCGCGAAGGCTTCCGCATCGAACTTCGTCTCGGGCTTGGGCGTATCGGTGGTGGCCATACTCATGAGCAGAACAGTAACGATTCATTCCGTATTCGTCACCGCGAAGCTCGCATGTTTGGCGTTAAACACTCTCGAAGATGTGTTGCAGTGCGACAAATTTTCTTGGTTCCGTCACAATCGAGCCGCACCGCTCGGCTTGGTAGTCCCGGGGTTGTTTTCTCGCTCGCACCGTTTGGGCAGCAATGGTTTGAGCTTGGGCGCGGATTTGGGTAAGATTGCCCCGGGGCCGTGCTTTGGTACGAAGTGGGGATTTCCCTAGTGTTGGCGTTGAGGGACCTGCAAAAGTCGCGGCGGACCTGTGGCGCGCTGCTGATGGCGGCGCTGGCCTTGGGCGGCTGCTCGAGCCAGCTTGCGGATATGACGCCTTCCGATGCGCAAGCGCATCCCAGGGAGGCCGGTAGCTATCTGCCGGTGCACGATCTGCCGCCGGATCGCGATCAGGCGGTCATGCCGCCGGACCAACGTGCCAAGATCGAGGCCGAACTTGCTGCCGCGCGCGACCGCCAGGCGGTTGCCACCAAGGACGCGAAATAGGGCGCTGCAAGGTAATCGCTGGCGCCTCCGCCTCGCCGTGCTAAAAGACCTTAGTTCAGCCGAGAGTCAGGGCGAACGACTTCAGTCAACGTCGGCGATAATTGCTCTAAGTATTTGATCTTGAGTAATTTTCGCGAAGGATGTGGGCGCCTGCCGCCTGGTCTTTATGGCCTGTCGATTCTGTCCTGACCGGTTGCCCGGAGCCGAGAGAGCCATGGAAGAATTTTACCGCATCCGCCGTCTTCCGCCTTACGTGTTCGAACAGGTCAACCGGGCCAAGGCAGCCGCGCGGAATGCCGGCGCCGACATCATCGACCTCGGCATGGGCAATCCGGACCTGCCGGCGCCGGCGCATGTGCTGGAGAAGCTGAAGGAGACGCTGGGCAAGCCGCGCACCGACCGCTACTCGGCCTCCCGCGGCATCCCCGGACTGCGCCGGGCCCAGGCCGGCTACTACGCCCGCCGCTTTGGCGTGAAGCTCAATCCCGACACCCAGGTGGTGGCGACGCTCGGCTCCAAGGAGGGGTTTGCCAACGTGGCGCAGGCGATCACCGCGCCCGGCGACGTCATCCTTTGTCCCAATCCGAGCTACCCGATTCACGCCTTCGGCTTCTTGATGGCGGGCGGCGTGATCCGCTCGGTGCCCTCGGAGCCGACGCCGCAATTCTTCGAGGCGGTCGAGCGGGCGATCGTGCATTCGATCCCGAAGCCGCTGGCGCTCGTCGTCTGCTATCCTTCGAACCCGACCGCCTATGTCGCGAGCCTCGATTTCTACAAGGACCTGGTCGCGTTCGCGAAGAAGCACGAGATCCTGATCCTGTCCGATCTCGCTTATGCCGAGGTTTATTTCGACGAAAGCAACCCGCCTCCCTCGGTGCTCCAGGTGCCGGGCGCGATGGACGTCGCCGTCGAGTTCACCTCGATGTCGAAGACCTATTCGATGGCTGGCTGGCGCATGGGCTTTGCGGTCGGCAACGAGCGCGTGATTGCGGCACTCGGCCGTGTCAAATCCTATCTCGACTACGGTGCGTTCACGCCGATCCAGGTTGCGGCGACCGCCGCGCTGAACGGACCGGACGATTGCATCAAGGAGATGCGCGACACCTACCGCAAGCGGCGCGACACGCTGGTGGAATCGTTTGGCCGCGCCGGCTGGGAGATCCCGCCGCCGGAAGCGTCGATGTTCGCCTGGGTGCCGCTGCCGGAAGCCTTCCGCAGCGTCGGCAGCATGCAGTTCGCGACCCTGATGGTGGAGAAATCCGGTGTCGCGGTCTCACCCGGCGTCGGCTTCGGCGAGCATGGCGAAGGATATGTCCGCATCGCTATGGTGGAAAACGAGCAACGGATCAGGCAGGCCGCGCGCGGCGTGCGCCGCTTCCTTGAAAGCGGCATCGAAACGTTGCACAACGTAGTTCCGCTCGCCACTCGGCGTTAAGTTCTCTTCCGCAGGTTTTCCAAGGCATCATGGTTGCACCCCTGAAAGTGGGCATAGCGGGGCTCGGCACCGTGGGCGCCGAAGTTGTCCGTCTGATCGAAACGCAGGCGCGCGTGCTTGCCGGCCGCAGCGGCCGCGGCATCCGCGTCGTCGCCGTCACCGCGCGCTCGAAGGCGAAGAAGCGCGGCGTCGATCTGCGCGGCGTCGAATGGGTCAAGGATCCGATTGCCCTCGCCACGCATCCCGGCATCGACTGCTTCGTCGAACTGATGGGCGGCTCCGGCGACCCCGCGCTGTCGGCGGTCGAAGCCGCGCTCGCTGCCGGCAAGTCCGTGGTCACCGCCAACAAGGCGTTGCTGGCAAAGCACGGCCTCAAGCTGGCAAAGGCGGCCGAAAAGCACGGCGGCGCGCTGAATTTCGAGGCAGCCGTCGGCGCTGCGATCCCTGTCATCAAGACGTTACGCGAAGGTCTTGCCGGAACCGGCATCAACCGTGTCTACGGCATCCTCAACGGCACCTGCAATTACATCCTGACCCGGATGGAGCAGGAGGGCCTGTCCTTCGCCGAATGCCTGAAGGACGCGCAACGGCTCGGCTATGCCGAGGCCAATCCGTCATTCGACGTCGACGGCCACGATACCGCGCAAAAGCTCGCCATTCTCGCCAGCCTCGCTTTCGGCACGAAAGTTGCTCAAAGCGCGGTGTATGTCGAAGGTATCTCCTCCATCGCGCCGGAAGATCTCCGTGCCGCTGACGATCTCGGTTACCGACTCAAGCTGCTGGGCGTCGCGGTTCGCACCGCCACGGGCATCGAGCAGCGCGTGCATCCGACCATGGTTCCGAAATCCTCCTCCATCGCGCAGGTGATGGGTGTCACCAACGCGGTCACGATCGATGGCGAGGGCATCCCGCCGATCACGCTGGTCGGCCCCGGTGCCGGTGGCGCCGCGACCGCATCCGCCGTCGTCGCCGACATCGCCGACGTTGCGCGCGGCATTCGCGCCAATCCGTTCGGCCGGCCGGTTTCGCAGCTGCGCGACACCAAGAAGGCGCCGATGGAGCGCCACGAGGGCGGCTACTACATCCGCCTTCTGGCCCGCGATTTCCCGGGCACCGCGGCTGCAATCGCGACGCGGCTCGCGGAGCAGAAGATTTCGATCGAGTCGATCGTGCAGCGCCATCCCAATGGCGGCGCTGCGTCGACAAACGGCAAGGCGGTCCCGGTGCCCGTCATCCTCATCACCTATGCCACGCACGAGGACGCCGTGCGCCGCGCGCTCGCGGCCGTGCAGCGCGACAAGGTGATCAGCGGGCGGCCGCAGGTGATACGGATCGAGAAGAACTGAGCATGCTTAGCAATGACACGGTTCGAACGAACTGTGGGTGTTACGAGTTGATGCGGCGGAGATGTCCGTCCAAAACTGTTTCGAAGGAGTGAGCCGATGTCGACCCATATTTCAGTCCCGCCGCAAGCTTTGCTCGAGCGCATTCTCACGCTGGAGATCGTGCGTGTGACGGAGCGGGCGGCGGTGTCTTCGGCGCGTCTGCGCGGGCACGGCAACGAGAAGGCGGCCGACCAGGCCGCGGTGGATGCGATGCGGCGCGAGCTCAACAAGCTGCCGATCGAGGGCACCATCGTCATCGGTGAGGGCGAGCGCGACGAAGCGCCGATGCTCTTCATCGGCGAGAAGGTCGGCATGAACGCCGGCCCGCAGGTCGACATCGCGGTCGACCCGCTCGAAGGCACCACGCTGTGCGCCAAGAACATGCCGGGCTCGATCGCCACCATGGCGATGGCCGACGGCGGTACTCTGCTGCACGCGCCCGACGTCTACATGCAGAAGCTCGCGATCGGTCCCGGCTATGACAAGGGCGTCGTCGAGCTCGATGCGACGCCGGCCGAAAACGTCCGCCGCCTTGCCAAGGCCAAGGGCGTCAAGCCGGAAGGCATCACTGTTCTCGTGCTCGACCGGCCACGCCATGCCAGCATCATCGAGAGCGTGCGCTCGACCGGCGCCGCCGTGCGCCTCATCACCGACGGCGACGTCGCCGGCGTGATCCACTGCGCCGACCCTGACAATACCGGCGTCGACATGTATCTCGGCACCGGCGGCGCGCCCGAAGGCGTGCTCGCTGCCGTGGCGCTGCGCTGCATCGGCGGCCAGATGCAGTGCCGTCTCATCCTCGACTCCGACGAGAAGCGCGAGCGCGCCGCCAAGATGGGCGTCAACGATCCCAAGATGATCTACGGCATAGAGGACATGGCGCGCGGCGACTGCCTGTTCGCCGCCACCGGCGTCACCACGGGCTCGCTGCTATCAGGCGTCAAATTCCGCAAGGACGGGGTGATCGAGACCGAGACGGTGGTGATGCGCTCCGTCACCGGCACCGTACGCTACATCAAGGCCGAGCACCGCGAGCTGGCCAAGTTCCATTTGGATTGATGTTCTCCGTCATTCCGGGGCTCGCGAAGCGAGAACCCGGAATCTCGCGCCACAACTTCTGGATTCCGGGTTCGCGACTTCGTCGCGCCCCGGAATGACAACAAGAACAATTAAGGGAAGCGCCAGTGTCCGACCTGTCCGCCGTCAAAGCCCTGGTCTTCGACGTGTTCGGCACCGTCGTCGACTGGCGCACCAGCCTGATCACCGACTTCATGTGGTGGGCGAGGGGCCGCGGCATCAGCGCCGACTGGACTGCCTTGGTCGACGGCTGGCGCGGCATGTACATGGCTTCGATGGATGACGTGCGCAAACATCCCGAGCGCGGCTATGTCATGCTCGATGATCTGCATCGCCGTTCGCTGGAAAAACTGGTCGCGCAATTTTCGATTCCAGGCCTCACCGAAGCCGATCTCGATCACCTCACCAAGGGCTGGCACCGCCTGCACCCGTGGCCCGACAGCGTGGCGGGCCTGACGCGGCTGAAGACGAAATTCGTGATCTCGCCGCTGTCGAACGGCAATGTCGCACTGCTCACCAACATGGCGAAGTTCGCAGGGCTGCCCTGGGACCTCATCATGTCGGCCGAGCTGTTCGAGCACTACAAGCCCGATCCCGAAACCTATCTCGGCGCCGCGCGCCTGCTCGGCCTCAAGCCGGAGCAGGTGATGATGGTCGCCGCCCACAACGGCGATCTCGCCGCCGCGCAGAAGAACGGGCTGAAAACGGCCTTCGTGGCGCGGCCGACCGAATACGGGCCGCTCCAGAAGGTCGATTTCGAGGCCACCGGCAATTGGGACATCGTCGCCAAGGATTTTGGCGGGATCGCCGACACGCTCGGGTGCTAGGGCGGCTGACACCTATGCGAGGCGGACGAGGCCCGGAATGCTGAAGACAATGGCCAAGGCTCAGCCTCGCAGCACGTTCCACGGGGCGAAGGCGTTGTTGACGCCCTCGAGCGCCGGTCCGAGTTGCGGTACATGCCGCAGCAGTACCGATTTCATTCCGTTGTTGTGGATCCAGTCCAGACCGAAATTGGTGTAGACTTCCGCCCGGTAGTCATCGGTGAAGAACCGGTCGCTCTTCAGACGCCGCGATGCCATCAGGATGAAAATGCGGAAGGCGGTATCGCTGAAGCCAAAACCGTCCGGCAGGTCCTCGGCCAATAATCCGACCATCAGATCAACGCGATCGACGTCGCCCTTGTAGATCGCGCGCATCTTCCTGGCGGCATCGGGGATGCTGGTGATTTCCTCGAATGTCTTGACCCGCTTCTTGCCGACCAGTTCGCGGAACCGATTGTAGCGCGGCACGCCGCGCTCGCGATCGCGCATGATGTCGATCGCCGCCACGTCCAGCAGCGGCTGGTCGTCCTTCGTGAACTGGCGCAGAAAGTTGGGATAATTGTGGAGGCGAATGGCGCCGGGATGAGCGGTGCCGAACGAGTATAGCAGGTCGACGAAGCCGTGAGTCTGCATGAACTCGCGGGAGGCGCGCCCCTGCATTTTGACCAAATCGCTAGGGGTAATCTCTGTGCTATCGAGCCGCCGTACATCCATCGTTTCGGGGATCAGCGGGTGCAGGCGGTACACGGCGGTGAATTCCTCCGTCATCGCGTAGGGCGCGCTGTGCTGATCAGTCGGAGAGCCGATGATACCAAAGGCGGCTTCGCTGTTCTTGCCGAGCACCGCGCGTAGCACCCGGCACGGGATCCCCGACCAGTTCGCGTGCATGCTGAAGTCCAGCGCGGGATGGCCGAGGATGCCTGGCGTCCATTCGACGGTGTGGATCTTGGCGATCAGGGCCGCGTTGATCAGGCGCGCATGCTGGAATAGCGCCTCGTCGTTCCAGGTCGGATACCGCGTCTTCAAGCCGTCGCAGATGACATTGTGCTCGCGTGCGAAAAGGTTATGCAGCAGGCTGAGCCCCACCCACCAATTGTCATTGAAGCCGGTGAGATCGGCGCCCGGATGCACCGGATCGGCTGAAAGCATCCCATCATCGCCGACCGCGATCTTCCCATCTGCCCCGGAACGGATCTGCATCTGCCTCGCGCGGTCGCTGCCGTAGATCTGTCCGGCGTCCCACCAGTGCGAGTTGAGGTTGCGGAACGTGGGGGTCGCGCCGAGCCATGGTTCACGTGGCGTCTCGTCGCAAACGGTCCGACGGATCGTCATGCAGCCGTCGATCCGCTGATCCGCTGGCCATTCGTCGTTTGGCTTCAGCGGAATCTTGAATTCGTTTCCCGCCTTCGGGGACCCATGGCTGAACCAATTATGGGTTTCGAACTGGATCCAGGCGGCGGCCAGCAGATTGAGGCTGGTCGCGGGAATGAATTCGCGGCGCGCGAGCAATTCCTCCGAGATCACGCGCGGACTGGGTTCGAGCAGGTCGTCCAGGCTGTCCGGCACACATTGGGGCAGCGCGAAATTGCGTCCGAACCGGGCGCCAGCCATCCCCATGCGCGGATGGTCGAGGCTGTTGAACGAGCCGTCGGCGGAACGCCAGCGGTCATTGCCCGTGCTCCAGCGAGGCGATGTCGTGCCGTAGCCGGTATGGTGCAGATTGTGCTCCCGCAGCCGATCGCGGAACGCCGAGAGATTAGCAGCTCCGAGCAGGGTCGGCAGTTTGTCCCATGTGACAAAGAAGTTGATGGCCCGATAGACAACATCCGGGACCCGTTGGAGCAGGTCACGATGGAAGACAAAACCATCGTTCTCGCGGGACATTGACGCTCCCAAACAAATTCACGTCAATAAGCTCGATCTGCAATTAGTAGCTGTAATTCAATAACACCAAAATGTCCGCTTGCCAACGCCGTCGGCGACGTTGCGGATTGCAGTTGCTTGCCGGTCAGCCGGACAGCGGTGATCGTTCGGACGGTCCGGGCGGCGCGTACGCCACCCGGACCTGATCCGGCGATTACAACGTCATCTGCATCGGTTCGGTATAATAATGGAATCCTTCGCCGGCCTTGGCGACGTGGCCATAGCCCGGCCAGGCGAAGTGATGCCGCGCGATACGGCGTGGCCGCAAGATTCTTTTGACTTCGCGAATGCCGTCTCACGCAATCCGCGGCACCAGGTCGCTGCCTTCCGTCTCGGCAAAGCCCGCCTGCAAAACCTCTTCGCGCTTGTGGCGCAAATGCGCGCGCAGGATATGGGCAAGGCCGACGCCGTCGCGCCTCTGCAGTGCATTCAGGATGGCGTCGTGCTCCTTCACGGCGACCGCCCAGCGCTCGGGTGTCATCGGCGTGACATAACGCGCGCGCCGGATGCGCGCGGTCACAGATGTATAAAGCCCCGCGAGCACCGGGTTTCCGGCCGCAGCGACGATGGCTTCGTGAATGGCGCGGTTGCCGCGATAGTACTGGATCAGGTCGCCCTCGCGATGATGATGCACCATCTCCGCATGCGCGGCGGCGATCGCGTCGATCTCGGCGTCCGTGATGCGTTCGCAGGCGAGTTCGCCGGCGAGCGCTTCGAGGCCCTGGCAGACCTCGAACAGGTCGCGCATGTCCTTGTCGGTCAGTTTTGCCGCACGCGAGCCGCGATGCGGCAGGAGCTGCACGAGCCCTTCGGCGGCGAGCACCTTGAGTGCCTCGCGGAGCGGCGTGCGCGATATCTGCAGCCGCTCGCACAGCTCGCGCTCGGGAATCCGCGCGCCCGGCGGGATTTCGCCGTCGAGCAGGATGGCCCGGATGCGGCCGACGACTTCCTCATGGAGCATGGGTCTGAAGTCCATTTGAATGCAAAAATGGAGCTATATACGAATAAATGCAAGTTCCAGCTTGTAAATCGATAATTTTGCATTCAAAACTGTAAAAAACAGAAGGACATTGAGGAAATGGACCAGCAGGTGGTCGCGGAAGACCTCGTTTTCGAGCGTCAGGACGGTATCGGGCGGATCACCTTCAACCGCCCGCAGGCTCGCAACGCCTTCACCTTCGCGATGTATGAGCGGCTTGCCGCGGTCTGCGAGGAGATCAACGACAATCACGCGATCAAGGTGCTGGTGCTGCGCGGGGCCGGCGACAAAGCGTTTGCCGCGGGCACCGACATCAACCAGTTTCGCGATTTCAAGTCGCCGCAGGACGCGATCGACTACGAGAACCGCATCGATCGGGTGCTGACCACGCTCGAGCAGTGCCGCGTGCCGACGATCGCGGCGATCAACGGGTTCTGCACCGGCGGCGGCGCGGGCATCGCCGCGGCCTGCGACCTCCGCATCGGCACTCAAAGCGCGAAAATCGGCTTTCCCATTGCCCGCACGCTCGGCAATTGCCTGTCGATGTCCAATGTCAGTCGTCTGACCGCGCTGATTGGCGCCGCCCGCGTCAAGGATCTGATCTTCACCGCGCGTCTCATCGACGCGACGGAGGCCGCCAGTGTCGGTCTGCTCGGCGAGGTCGTCGAGGATCTCGCCGCGCTCGACAGGCGCGCGGACGAGGTTGCCCGATTGCTCGCCAGCCACGCGCCGCTGACGCTGAATGCGACCAAGCAGGCCGTGGCGCGCCTGCAAAGGCGGCTGACGCCGGACGAGGGCGAGGACCTCATCCTGATGTGCTACACGAGCCAAGATTTTCGCGAAGGGCTCGATGCTTTCCTCACCAAGCGCGCGCCGCAATGGCGCGGCCAATAGGACGCTCCGATGCAAAGCGATCGCTCGCAATCAACCCCCGGCCGTTCGGGGCCGCTTGCCGGCCTCAAGGTCATCGATCTCACCCATGTCATGGCTGGGCCGACCTGCACCTTGATGCTGGCCGACATGGGCGCCGACGTGATCAAGATCGAGAAATCGCCGAACGGTGACGACACCCGCCATTCGGTGCCGCCGAAGATCGGCGACGAGGCGGCCTCCTTCCTGATGATGAACCGCAACAAGCGCGGCATCGTGCTGGATCTGAAGACCGAGGGCGGCAAGCAGGTGTTGCGGCGGCTGATCGCGGGCGCCGATGTGCTGGTCGAGAATTTTGCGCCGGGCGCCATGGAGCGCCTCGGCTTCGGCTACGAAGACCTGCACAAGCAGCATCCAACGCTGATCTATTGCTCGCTGTCGGGCTTCGGCCGCACCGGACCCTACAAGCATCGCCGCGGCTTCGATCTGGTCGCCCAGGCCATGAGCGGCATCATGAGCTTTACCGGCGAACGTCCCGATGGTCCGCCCGTGAAATGCGGTCCGCCGCTGTCCGACATCACCGCCGGCCTGCTCGCGAGCATGGGCATCCTCGCGGCCTATACGCACCGTCTCAAGACCGGCGAAGGGCAGTGGGTCGAGACCTCGCTCTATGAGGCCGCGCTGGTGCAGACCTACTGGCAGTCGACCATCGCGCTGGCCGCGGGCACCGCGCCGCGCGCGATGGGTTCGGCGCATCCGCTCAACGCGCCCTATCAGGCCTTCGAGGCCTCGGACGGCTGGCTGGTGGTCGGCGGCGCCAACAAGAAGCACTGGCTGTTGATGCTGGACGCGCTCGGTGCGAGCGAACTCGCCTCCGATCCGCGTTTCATCAACGGCGCCGACCGCATGGCCAATCTGAAGGAGCTCGAAGCTGCCCTGAGCGAGCGCTTCCGCACCCGGACCCGCGCGCACTGGCTGGCGGCGCTGGACGAGAAGGGTGTCCCGTGTGGACCCGTGCACGACATGCTGGAGGCGCTCAGCGATCCCCAGACGCTGGCGCGCGAGATGGTCGTCGAGGTCGAGCATTCCACGCTTGGACCCGTGAAGACGATCGGCTTGCCGGTCAAGTTTTCGGAGACCCCAGGCAAAGTGCGCACAGGCGCGCCGGTCTACGGTGAGCATACAAGCGAGGTGCTGGTCGAGCACGGGTTCGACCAGAAGCAGATCGAAGCGCTCGAACAAGAAGGCGCAATCGTCCTGGCACCGGGAAGACGCGAGGAACGCGTCGCCTGACCGGAAGTCGAAAACAACAAAAGACAAAAATCAGCTGGAGGAAATCATGGGTCGGACGTCAACACTTCTGCTCTCCGCAACCGCAATCGTGCTCGCCGGCACGATGCCGGCGCGCAGTGCCTGGCAGCCGCAAAAGCCGATCGAGTTCGTAGCGACCGCCGGGCCCGGCGGCGGCACCGACAATCTCGCGCGCGCCGTGCAGAACATCATCACCAAGCACAAGCTGGTGGAGCAGCCGATCGTCGTCGTCAACAAAGGCGGCGGCAGCGGCGCGGAAGGCTATGTCTACGGCAAGGCGTCCGCCGGCGATCCCTACAAGGTGATCTTCGGCACGTCGAATGCCTGGCAGCAGCCGCTCGTCTCCAAGGTCGCCTTCAACTACACCGATCTTACTGCCATCGCGGCGATGGCGCAGGACGAGTTCCTGCTCTGGGTCAAGCAGGACGCGCCCTACAAGACGGCGGGCGACTATCTGAAGGCGGCCGCGTCGGGCGATTTCAAGATGGGCGGCGCGCAGTCAAAGGACACCGACGAGGTGCTGACCCGCATGATCGAGAAGGCCGGCCACGTCAAGCTGACCTACATTCCTTTCAAGAGCGGCGCCGAGACCGCCGTTCAGCTCGCCGGCGGACACCTCGACTCCCACGTCAACAATCCCAGCGAAAGTCTTGGGCAATGGCGCGGTGGAACGCAGCGGCCACTTTGCGTGTTCAGCCCGAAGCGGCTGCCGCAGGGCGCCAAAGTCACCGCGACCGAAGGCTGGGGCGACGTTCCGACCTGCGTCGAGCAGGGCCTCGACATCAAGCAATATGAGCAGCCGCGGACGGTGTGGCTCCCCGGCAAGGTCACCCCCGACCAGGCCGCGTTCTATGTTGACCTGATGAAGAAGGTGCAGGCGACGCCGGACTGGAAGGACTACATCGAGAAAACCTCCCAGGTCGACACCTTCCTGACCGGCGCCGAGCTCGACAAGTTCATCAAGGAGGACCTCGAGCACGTCAAGCAGGTCGCGGGCGAGCAGGGCTGGTTGGTCAAGTGAGGCGGGGCAAGCCTCCAACCCCTCCGTCGTCCCGGCGAAGGCCGGGACCCATACCGCGTGATCTATCGAGGAGTGTTGGTCGTCGTACCGATGTGGATTTAACGTCAAGTCGTCGTCAAACGCCTTCCTGGGGTTATGGGTCCCGGCCTTCGCCGGGACGACACCGGGCGTTGGGGAAACATGTGCGCCATAGCCGGCCATTGTACTTAGCCTGACCGGAGCCCTCAATGATATCGCGCCGCGCTCTCGAACTTGCGACCGCAATCCTCACCGGCAGCTTCGGTGTGGCCGTCGTCGTCTCCAGCCTCGATAACGGTATCGGCTGGTCGAGCGCGGGTGTGGACGCCGGGACGTTTCCGTTCCTGACCGGGGCCATCATCGTGCTCGGGAGCGTCTACAACCTGGTGCGAGGTGTCGTGCCGGCCGCGACGCTCGCCAGCGTCCCCATCGCGATCACATCGATCGAGCTGCGCCGGCTTGCCGGCCTGTTCGTTCCGGCCGCGATTTTCGTGGCGGCGATCCCGTTGGCCGGGATGTACGTCGCCTCAGCCCTGTACATCTTCGCGGTGCTGGCAGTCCCCAGACAACAATCCGTGCCACGTGCTCTGGCCATGGCGGCGGCGACGGCGCTCGCGCTCTACGTCGTGTTCGAGCGCATGTTCCAGGTGAGCTTGCCGCACGGCGCGCTCGCCGCGGCGTTCGGCTTCTGACGGGGAGGCCGATGGACAATCTTGGAGAACTTCTTCACGGCTTCAGCATCGCGATCACGCTGCCGCATCTGGCGCTGATGGTGATCGGCGTGCTGCTCGGCATTCTCGTCGGCGTGCTGCCCGGGCTGGGTGCTCCGAATGGCGTGTCATTGCTGCTGCCGTTGACCTTCGGCATGCAGCCGGTCTCCGCCATCATCCTGCTCTCCAGCATGTATTGGGGCGCGTTGTTCGGGGGATCCGTGACCTCGATCCTGTTCAACATCCCGGGCGAGCCGTCGTCTGTCGCCACCACCTTCGACGGCTACCCGATGGCGCGCGATGGACGTCCGACCACGGCGCTCGCCACCGCTTTCGGCTCGGCGGCATTCGGCGCGCTGATCGGCGTCATCCTCATCACCTTCCTCGCATCGTGGGTCGCGCAGGTCGCACTCGCCTTTGGGCCGGCGGAATATTTCGCGGTCTATTTCCTGGCCTTCGCCAGCTTCGTCGGCATGGGCGGGGCGGCGCCGATCAAGACCATCGTCGCGCTGGCGATCGGCTTTGCCATTGCCGCCATCGGCATCGACACCGTCTCCGGCAGCGTGCGCCTCACCATGGGCGTCGATGAGCTCGTCAAGGGCGTGAACTTCGTCGTCGCGGTGATGGGCCTGTTCGGTATCGGCGAGCTGCTCGTCGCCGTCGAAGAGGAGTTTCATGCCCGCGCGGTCTCGTCGAAGATTGAGTGGCGGGAGGTGTTTCGCGCAATCGGCCGCCTGCCGCGGCATAGCGTTGCGCTGCTGCGCAGCGCGGCCATCGGATGCTGGATGGGGATCACGCCGGGCGGCCCGACCGCGGCATCCTTCATGAGCTACGGCATCGCCCGACGCTTCTCGCGCCGCGGCCGATATTTCGGCACCGGGGAGGTCGAAGGCATCATCTCGCCGGAGACGGCCGATCATGCCGCCGGCACCAGCGCGCTTCTGCCCATGCTCTCGCTCGGCATTCCCGGCTCGGCCACCGCGGCCGTCATGATGGGCGGGCTGATGATCTGGGGCCTCAATCCCGGGCCGATGCTGTTCGTCGACCAGAAGGACTTTGTCTGGGGCCTGATTGCCTCGATGTATGTCGGCAATATCGTTGCCGTCGTGCTGGTGCTTTTGACCGTGCCAGTCTTCGCTGCCCTGATGCGGATTCCCTTCGTCATCATCGCGCCGCTGATCGTGATCATCTGCGTCGTCGGCGCCTATTCGGTATCGAATTCCTATCTCGATGTCGTCATGATGCTCGGCTTCGGCATCGTCGGCTATCTCTTCAAGAAGCTGTTCTATCCGCTGGCGCCACTCGTGCTCGCGATCGTCATCGGCGACAAGGCCGAGGATGCGTTCCGGCAGTCGATGCTGATGTCCAAGGGATCGCTCGGGATATTCTTCGCCAACAAGCTGGTGACATGCCTGATCGTGGCCGGCATCGCGCTGTTGCTGCTTCCGCTCGTGCTCCAGCTTGCGCGGCTGCTGCGCAAGCCTGCGCCGTCCGCTGATGAGATGACAGCCCAAGAGAGAGCTCGAGAGACCGCGCGAGAGAAGGTGACCATATGACCGCAAAGCCGCTCATTGCACTGGCGATGGGAGATCCCGCCGGCATCAGCCCGGAATTGACCGCAAAGCTCGTGGTGCAGGACGACATCCGCGCGCGCAGCCGGATCGCCGTGATCGGTGACCGCCGCATCTTCGACGAGGGCGCGCGCGTTGCCGGCGTCAAGCCGGAGCTGACAATGGTGGAGCAGGGGGCCGATCTGCGCGAGGCGCTGGGCGAGACGCTGTTCGTCGATCTCGGGCACCTCGATCCCGGCGACATCAGGCAGGGCATTGCGAGCCTTGCCGGGGGCCAGTTCGCGCTTGCCAACTACAAGCACGCGCTCGAACTCGGCCGCGACGGTCGGGTCGATGCCGTCTGTTTCACGCCGTTCAACAAGCAGGCGATGCGGCTGGCCCGCGCCGAGTATGACGACGAGATCGCGTTCTCCGCCGAAGTGGTCGGACTCAAAACCCCCGCAAGCGAGTTCAACGTGCTGGACCGGCTCTGGAACGCCCGCGTGACGTCCCACATCCCGCTCAAGGACGTCGCCGCGCGACTGTCCGGCGAACGTATCCATCGCGCGCTCAAGCTGACTGATGCCTGCATGCGCAATGCCGGATTCGCCCGGCCGCGCATCGCGGTCGCCGGGCTCAATCCGCATGCCGGCGACGGCGGCAATTTCGGCCGCGAGGAGATCGATGTCATCGCCCCCGTGGTCGCGGCCGGCCAGAGCGAGGGTATCGCCGTCGAAGGACCGTTTCCCGCCGACACCGTGTTCCTGCGCGCCAAGGGGGGCGCCTTCGATGCGGTGCTGACGATGTATCACGACCAGGGCCAGATCGCGATGAAGCTGATGGGCTTTGATCGCGGCGTAACGTTGCTCGGCGGCTTTCCATTCCCGATCTGCACGCCCGCGCACGGCACCGCCTACGACATCGCCGGCCAGGGCATCGCATCAATCGGCGCCAGCCGCGCCGCGGCGTTGCTTGCCGCGGAGATGGCCGCGCGTCGCCTCACTTGATCTGGCGCTATTTCGGCAGAGACATCGTCAGCTCTTTCTCGGCGGTATCCACTACGAACACGGCAAGCAGCTTGGCGGGCTCGGTGTCGCTGGCATTGGCGCTGACGGCATGGCGGTCGCCGGGCTTTTCAGAGAAGTTCTCGCCCTTGTGAAAGACCTTGGCGGGGCCGTCATTGACCTGACTGCGGATCGCTCCTTCCAGGACGGTGGCGTAGATGAAAGCCGAGGGCGCGTGGATGTGGGCCGGCGAGGAGCCTCCGGGACCATACTCGACCAGCATGCCCTTCATGCTCTTGCCCGGGACATTGGGCAGCGCTTGGTCGAACACGACGGTCACCTTGGCCGTGGGTGTCGCCGTCTCGGCGGCATGGGCCGTCAGGAATGATGCGGCATAAACAGCGATTGCGATCGGCAATCTGCGCATGGGAGTCTCCTCAAAGTCTCGCGAGCCATGTTGCGAGCGACGTCTTGCCGAACCGCGCCTCGCCGAGCGGGTTCAGCGTCGTGTCGTCGATGGGAGCGCCGTAGTACGGCGCCTTTGGATATCCCACCACGGGTCGGGTGTCGCCGGACGCCTTCAGGCGCCGTGCGATGAATTCATTGAAGGGCGCCTTCTCGGGTCCTGCAATATCGATCGTGCCGTTGAGCGGCTGGCCCATCGCGACCTCCGCGAGGCGATCGGCCACGTCGTCGGCCGCGATGGGTTGAAACAATGCCGAGGGAACGACGATCCGACGCTCGGTCGCACCCATATCGCCGATGGCGCCGAGGAATTCGAAGAACTGGGTGGCGCGGACGATCGAGTAGGGAACTGGAGATGCCTTGACGATGGTCTCCTGCGCGAGCTTGGCCCGAAAATAGGCGATGTCGGGCGAGCGCTCGGTCCCGACGATCGAGAGCGCCACATGATGCTTCACGGCCGCAGCCGCCTCGGTCGCCGCGAGGTTTGTGCTCGAACGCTCGAAAAATTCGAGCACGGCGGCAGGCTCCCAGGACGGCGCGTTGGCAACGTCGACGACGACATCGGCGCCCGCCAGCACGGCAGCGAGACCTTCCCCGGTCACGGCGTTCACGCCTGATTTCGGCGAAGCCGCGACGGCGTCGTGGCCTTGCTGCTTGAGCTTCGCTACGAGCTTGGATCCGATTAACCCGGTCCCGCCGATCACGACGATCTTCATGGCCTATCTCCTCGGGCGTTGCGGGCGCGAGCGTTTCAGGGTCGACGGCGCGCGCGTCGCGACAAGTGATGCGGTGCGACTCTTACCCAGGAAATGGGGCAGGCTCTTGCCTGTAACCGGCTTGCCTTGCCCAAAAAATGCTGAAGATGTTTATCGATCGCCGATAGATAAACTTGCGTGTCGAAATCATCCGACGCGCGGAGCGCACCGCTGACGCCGGCATCCGCCAGCGCGCTCGCTAGATCGCAGCACGTCCTTGTTGTCGGCGTTCGGTTATAGACGACATTCGCACCACGCAGCGGAACCCGACATGACTGGTCGAGGTATCGACCGGCTCCGCGTGCCGCGCGGCCGGGCGATATCGGCGGCAATAGTTCGGCGCGCAGAGGTGCGAGCCGCCCTTGAGGACCTTGCGCGGAATCTGGATGTCGGGGAGGCGCGGGTCGTAACTTGCGTGCTCACCGCCGCCGCGGGGATTCTTGGGGATGCAGCAGGGTTTTGCGGCGTCGGCGGCGTGCCTTGACGACCACCAGTCGGAGGTCCACTCCCAGACATTGCCGATCATGTCGTAGAGATCGTAGTCGTTCGGCGGGAAGGCCATGACCGGCGAGGTACGCTCGTACCCATCCTCGCCGAGATTCTGGACGGGGAAGTTGCCCTGCCAGATATTGGCCATGTGTTTGCCGCCCGGCATCAGCGCATCGCCCCAGGCGTATTCCTCCGCCTCGAGGCCGCCGCGCGCCGCAAATTCCCATTCCGCCTCCGTCGGCAAGTCCTTGCCGGCCCAGCGCGCATAGGCTGCCGCATCGCTAAAGGAGACGTGGACGACGGGATGGTCGTCGAGGTCCTTGATGTTGCTGCCGGGACCATAGGGATGACGCCAGTTGGCGCCGCGCAGGAAAGTCCACCACTGGCTCCAATCGGTGAGATCGGTGATGTGCGGCAGCGGTGAGAACACCAGTGATCCCGCGTAGAGCATCTCCGCCAGCGCGCCTGGATAGTCCTTCGGATCGGGAACGACCTGCGCCTCGGTGACATGGCCGGTTGCATCGACGAACTGCTTGAACTGACGGTTGGTCACCGGCGTGCGGTCCATCCAGAAGCCGTCGACAGCGACGCGATGGCTCGGCGCTTCCTCGGGATAATGATGGTCGGATCCCATGCGAAATGTTCCCCCGGGAATGAAGACCATCTCGCCGGTCTTCAAATCATCCGGCAACCACTCGCAGTGATCCAGATCCGCTCGCAACATGGTGGAAGCTCCGCTACGCGCATTCCACCTGATCTACTGCGCTAACTCTGGCAGACTTCGACAATAGCTTTTTGCCCTGCCCATGAGACGCATTGTCTGATCCCCACTTTTTTGGCGCTCGGGGAGAGGAGGACGCTGCATTGCGTCAACATCTCTTTCCTTTGCACGCACGTTTTCGAGCACGCGGCAAATCCATGCCGCGTCCGCTCTGCCATCCGCAGAGCGCGTCCGCTGAATATCGCTAAGGTTGCAAACGGTATCCGAAGATTGGACGGCTGTGATGTGCAGATTGTGCCAGTCTGCGTGGGTAGTTGGTGAGACCTGATGCCCCATGACGCAAATCCCCAATGCAGAGGCACTTCAGCGGCAAATCTTGCAACAAATTCGACGATGATTTGCCTCAAAACGCGAACCCAGCTTGTCGCACCCACCTCGCGTTGTGGTGGTGCTTCGCTATCGCGTGCCGCAGAATTGTCGCGCTTCAGTAACACGATACAGCCATGGGGCAATTCCTTCTGGTTGATTCGCGCAAGCTGGATGGTTTCGAAGGTCTTCAGCAGGCCGTCCACGGCTCGCATGTCGATGTGATGCAACTTGGCCGCGGTCGGTTGCGCGGAACTTTATCCCATGTCGGCATCGGCGACTTCTCGCTCAGCATTGGTGCTTTCAACGTCGGCATGCGCACGCAGCGGGTTTCCAGCGACGACAGACTGATCATCGGAATGCTCCTCGCGGCCGAAGAGCGCGTCGCCCACTGGTCGTTCGACATGCAGCTCAACGATGTGCTCGTCATTCCGCCGCTGCTCGAACATGACGGTGTTTTTCACGGCGGCTCCGCTTACGCCGCCATGCGGTTCGACCTCGGCGAGGTCGCGACGCTGTTCGGCGGAGAATCACGGTTGAGCGATCCTGATACATGGCGCAGTCGCGGTCATTTCCGCGCGGACCCCGCGACCGGTGCGATCGCCTCGCGCCGCCTGGTCCGGATCATGTCGCACCTGCGCGACAACAAACATGGATTGACGCCATCAACTGCCGAGTTCTGGAAGCGATCGATCGCAGAATGCATGGCTGCCAACGTCGCGTCGTCGCTGCCACCCGATGGCAACGGCTGGCTGCCTTCCGCGCGACGGCTGGTCCGCAAGGTCGAGGAGTTTCTCGACGACGCCGGCACGCGTCCGGTGCATGTTTCGGAAATTTGCGCGGTGCTCGGCGTATCGCGGCGTACCCTGCACCGCGCCTTTCAGGAGGTATTCGGCCTCGGTCCGGCCAGCTTCCTCAGGCACAAGCGTCTCTGCGCTGTTCACTCCATCCTGCACCAGAGCGCACCCGGCTCGACCACCGTGACAGCCGTCGCCATGCAGCAGGGCTTTTACGAACTCGGCCGGTTTTCGCAATATTACTTTGCAATGTTCGGGGAGCGTCCGTCGCAAACGCTTGGAATTACGATGCTGCAGCCAGTCGAAGACGACATCGCCAGAGCCTAGCGCTCTGGGCCCGGACCGCGACCGACGCCATGATCGCATGCATGCCGGTGTTTTGCCGGCGTGAAACGGCGAAAAAAACCGTCATGAAAACAACCAGATGGCTACTGTGCATGGGGTTGTTTTCACGGTTTTGAGTTGGATAGGCAGGCCGCCTCCAGCTTCAGGCCCCGCAGACGATCACGCCATACCAGCCGAGCCCGCGATAGGTTTCGTAGCCCGGCGTGGCGTGGAACGCGACCAGCGTGCCCGAGCGGTCCTGATAGAAGCCGGAGCGCTGGCCGTCCAGCGAGAGCGAGATGCGCTCGCTGAGGATGCCCTGGCCGTCCGAGGCGGCGATGATGCGAAGATTGGAATCGACCAGCAGCACGCGCGCCTTGTCGCTGTCGCCGACGCGCACGCCTTGCACGATGGCGCGGGCCTGTGCCTCCCAGTCGAAATGGATGGCGAGCACGCCGATTGGCGCGCCGTTGGCATGGCCGCCGGCGCGGACGCTGGCGCAATAGGTCGCGACCTGGGCATTGCCGAGCAGCGGTTGATTCTCGACGTCGCCGGCGACATAGTCGTCGCCCGAGCGCAGGGTATTGGCCTCGCGAAACCATTTGGTGTGGGCGACGTTCTGGCCGACGGTGCGAAAGCGGTCGGCGCGGCCGTTGGCGATGACGTTGCCGTCGAGGTCGCAGAGCCAGAGGTCGAGATAGACGGTGTAGGCCCCCAGGATCACGCCGAGACGCTGCGAGGCATGGGACACGGCCGCGCCGTCGGGCGAGGCCGCGCAATCGACCAACGCTGAATCGGTCGCCCACCAGCGCACGTCGCAGGTCCGTTCATAGAGGTTGCGGTCGATCAGCTCGATGGCGTTGAGCGACAAATCGACCATGCGCTCGCCGCGCGAGCGCTGGCTCATCCGGTCGATCGAGGAGACGAGATCGCCGGTCCGTTTCGTCAGCTGGCTTTCGAGCTCGCGGGCGATGGTCTCGACCTGCTGGCCGACGCCGCGGACCTCCTGCGCCACCACCGCGAAGCCCGCGCCCTGCGCGCCGGCGCGGGAGCTTTCGATCAGCGCGTTCAGCGCCAGCATCTTCATCTGGTTGGTGATCTGCTGGATCGCCTTGGTCTTGTCGACCGCGATCTGGTTGACCTCCGCCGTGAGGCGGTTGATCAGCGCGGAGATGTCGGACTCATCATCAGCGGGTTCATTTGCGATCGGCTTGGCTTTGAGACCCAGCGCAGCAGACATCGGGGGCTTCCCTTGGCAATGAGGTCTGATCTGCAACGAACCCGGAACAACCACTACAGATCGAATACATTTCTTTTTCGAAGATTCCGCCTAACGCCTGCTTAATTTGCTGTTTTGCGGAATGCTCAAATGATAGTCAGTGCGCGTAGCAAAGCGGCAATCCACCGCTTTGTGCGGCGCAGACATTGCAAATCCCGGGGGATTGCGAGCCAATCGTGCCATCGGCCGGGCGAATACCTCCGGCTTCCAGGTTCCTCAAACCGACCGATGTTCATGACGCCGCTCGCCACCGCCTTGCCTGTCGAAGCGCCCCAGGCGTTCCTGGGGGTGGCGCGCTCGCTCACCAACAAGCTTTGGCGCGACCGGCTGGATGCGCGCGGGGCGGCGAAGGCGCTTGCCATCGTGCAGCGCCACCAACTGCCCGAGCTGCTGGCGCGGGTGCTGGCTGGCCGCGGTGTCGACAGCGACGCCGTCGCAGATTTCCTCGATCCAACCATACGCAAGCTTCTGCCGGACCCGTTCACGGTGACGGAGATGGAGGCCGCCGCGAAGCGGATCGCGGATGCCGCAGGGAACGGCGAGAAGGTCGCGATCTTCGGCGACTACGATGTCGACGGCGCGACCTCGGCGGCGCTGCTGACCTGGCATCTGCGCCATTGCGGGCTTGATCCGCTGATCCACATTCCCGACCGCATCTTCGAGGGCTACGGGCCCAACACGGAAGCCGTGCGTGCGCTGGCCGAAAAGGGCGCCACGCTGCTCGTCACCGTCGATTGCGGCACCACCAGCATCGAGCCGCTCGCCGAAGCAAAACGTCTCGGCATGTCGGTCGTCGTGATCGACCATCATCAGGCCGGCACGGAATTGCCGGAGGTCGACGCCTTGGTCAATCCGAACCGGCTCGACGATCTCTCCGGTCTCGGCCATCTCGCCGCCGTGGGCCTCGTGCTGGTGACGCTGGTCGCGGTCAATCGTGAACTACGCCAGCGCGGCTTCTGGAATGCGGAGATGCCCGAGCCGGACCTGCTCGGCATGCTGCATCACGTTGCGCTCGGCACGGTTGCCGATGTCGCGCCGCTGATCGGTCTCAACCGCGCTTTCGTCGCCAAGGGCCTGATCGCGATGCGGCGCCGCGACCATGTCGGCCACACCGCGCTGATGGATGTGGCGCGGCTCAACGGCCCGCCGGAGGCCTGGCATCTCGGCTTCATGCTGGGACCGCGCATCAATGCCGGCGGCCGCATCGGCCGCGCCGACCTCGGCGTGCGGCTGCTTTTGGAGGGTGACAGCGTCGAGGCCGCGCGGATCGCAGCCGAACTCGACCGCCTCAACAGCGAGCGCCGGATCATCGAGCAGGCGGCCGAAGCGCAGGCCGAAGCCGAGGCGCTGGCCTCGATCGGACTCGAGGACAAGATCGGGGGGATCGTGACGGCCTCCGAAGGCTGGCATCCGGGCGTGGTCGGTCTCGTTGCATCCCGGTTGAAGGAGAAGTTCTCGCGGCCCGCCTTCGCGATCGCGCTGGAGCCCGGCGGCATCGGCACCGGCTCCGGCCGCTCGATTGCCGGCGTCGATCTCGGCAAGGCAGTGCGTCAAGCGGTCACCGACGGCATTCTGCTCAAGGGCGGCGGCCACGCGATGGCTGCGGGCGTCACGCTGCGGAAGGAAAAGCTCGCCGAATTTCGCGCCTATCTCGAGCATGCGTTGGCGCGCGACGTTGCCGAGGCGCGCCACGTCAACGAGCTCTACATCGACGGCGCGGTCTCCGCGCGCGCGGTGACCACCGAGCTTGCAACGACGCTCAACCGCGCTGGTCCCTTCGGCAGCGGCAATCCGGAAGTCGTGTTGGCGCTGCCGGCGCACCAGCTCGTCTATGCCGACGAGGTGGGGCAGGCACATTTGAGGCTGCGCTTCAAGTCGGGCGACGGCGCCATCGTCAACGGCATCGCGTTCCGTTCGATCGGACAGAAGCTCGGCAACGCGCTCGTTGCCAATCGCGGCCAGCAATTGCATGTCGCGGGATCATTGTCGGTCGATCGCTATCAGGGCGCCGAGCGTGTGCAATTCCGCGTCATCGACGTCGCGCTACCCGACCAGGGACCATCCATGATTAGATAGGCCCGGCAAACAACAAAAAACGAATAGCAAAAAAGGGAGTGAACATGGCAGGGCAGGTTGAGGGCAAGGTCGCGCTGGTGACGGGCGGGGCCTCCGGCATCGGCGAGGCCGTCGTCGAGTTGTTCGCGCGCGAGGGCGCCATCGTGATTGCCACCGACATCGACGAGCTGCGCGGCCCCGAGCTCGCCAATCGCATCACCAAGGCCGGCGGCAAGGCGATTTTCCTGGAGCAGGACGTCACTAGCGAAGAGCGCTGGATCGAGATCACAGCCGGGATCACGAAGCGCTTTGGCCAGCTCGATATTCTCGTCTCCAATGCCGGCATCGGCATCGCCGTGCCCTCGATCGTCGACATGACGCTCAGCGACTGGCGCAGGCAGAACGCGATCAACCTCGACGGCGTCTTCCTCTCGGTCAAGCATTGCTTGCCCCTGATGCGCAAGACCGGCGGCGGCTCGATCGTCATGATGTCCTCGCTTGCGGGCTTGCGCGGCGCACCCGGGCTGTCGGCCTATTCGGCGACCAAGGGCGGCGTGCGGCTGTTCGCAAAGTCGATCGCGATGGAGTGCGCGGCCGCCGGCGACGGCATTCGGGTCAACTCCGTCCATCCCGGCATCATCGACACGCCGATCTGGGGCAAGATCCCGACCGGCGCGACCGGCAACCAGGGCAACGCGCCGATCGATCCCGAGGAGCGTGCGCGCGTCGTCGCGCCGCTCGGCCGCGCCGGCCAGGCTGCGGAAATTGCCTCCGGCGTGCTGTATCTGGCCTCCGATTCCTCGCGCTACGTCACCGGCAGCGAGCTCGTCATCGACGGCGGCATAAACGCCGGTGGCGTGCCACGGCGGCAATAAGCCGCCGCGCGGGGCGCGAAGGGCAGGGTGGCGCCCGCAGGGGCTGACGCGCAGGCGTCGTCCCTGTACAACGCGAGCAGCTCCCGACCGACAAAGGTGTCCTTCGCCATGGCGCACAGCCTTCATTCTTCTTCTTCCGCGCCCTCGCCGTTCCGCTCGAACCGGCCGGACCTCGCCACCGACGCGATCCGCAGCGCGCGCGAGGACCTCGCCGCCTGCTTCCGCATGGCCGCGCGCAACGGATTTGAAGAAGGCATCTGCAACCACTTCTCGGCGGTGGTGCCTGGCCATGACGACCTCTTCCTGGTCAATCCCTACGGCTACGCCTTCCGCGAGCTGACCGCGTCAAAACTGCTGATCTGCGACTTCCACGGCAACGTGCTCGACGGCGAGGGCGTGCCCGAGGCGACCGCGTTCTATATCCATGCCGAGATGCACAAGCGCCTGCCGCGCGCCAAGGTCGCCTTCCACACCCACATGCCCTACGCCACGGCGCTGTCGATGACCGAGGGCGATCCCCTGATCTGGGCCGGCCAGACCGCGCTGAAATTCTACGGCCGCACGGCTGTGGACCCCAACTACAACGGCCTCGCACTCGACAACCGCGAAGGCGCGCGCATCGCCTCCAGCGTTGGGGATGCCGATATCATCTTAATGAAGCATCACGGCGTGATGGTGCTGGCACCGACCATCGCGGAAGCCTGGGACGATCTCTACTATCTCGAACGCGCCGCCGAGGTGCAGGTGCTGGCGATGTCGACGGGGCGACAGGTGCTGCCGGTCGATCCCACGATTGCGGCCGAGACCTACAGGCAGATGCGCGAGGGAGATTCCGAATCCGCCCGGCTGCATCTCGCCGCAATCCGCCGCCAGCTCGATGCGGAGGAGCCGCAATATAGGCACTGAGCCTGCCTACGACCCCTGCCGCAGCTTTGCCAGCACCTTCAACCCGCCATAGCCGTCCGCGGGCGTGATGCCCGCGCGCTGCTGAAAATCCTTGATTGCCTTCATGGTGTCGTTGCCGACACGGCCGTCGGTGCCGCCGGTGTCGAAACCGGCCTTGGTCAGGCGTATCTGCATCTCCTGCACCTCGGCGAGCGTCAGCGCGCGCTCGGAGCCGGGGAACGGCTGGATGAAGGGCGGGGCGCCGAGGCAGCGGTCGCCGAGATGGCAGATCGCCAGCGCATAGTTCATCGAGGGATTGTAGCTCTTCACCGCGTTGAAATTCGGTCCCAACAGGAACGTCGGTCCGCCAGCAACCGGGGTCCACATCTGCGCGGATGCGGAGGCTTGCGGGAACGGTTGGCCGTCGGCGCGGGTGACGCCGGCTGCCTGCCAAGCCGCATAGGTCCGGGTGCCGCTCATCTCACCGGGCGCGCGCACCTCGTAGCCCCAATGCTCGCCGCGGTGCCATTTGCCCCGGTTGACGAGATATTTTGCGGTCGAGCCCAGCGCATCGTCGGGCTTGCCGAACGGCGAGACCTTGCCGTCGCCGTCATAGTCGATGCCGACATTGAGCCAGACTTCCGGCATCCATTGCGAATGCCCCATCGCGCCGGCCCAGGATCCCTGCATCTGCTCCGGCGTGCTCCAACCCTTGTCGACGATACGCAGCGCGTTGATCAGCTCGGTTTCCCAATAGGCTTTTCGGCGCGGCTCGTTCCAGGCGAGGGCGGCGAGAGAGGGGAATATCGGCGTCATGTGGTTCTGCTGCACCAGCGGATCGCCATAGGCGGACTCGACGCCCCACAGCGCCAGCAGCGTACCGCGCTCGACGCCGAAATCGCGCTCGATGCGTGCAAGCAGCGTCTCGTTGTTCTTCAGCGCGATCTTGCCGTTGATGATGCGCCAGTCAGAGACGCGGCGGTTGATGTATTGCCAGACCTGCTCATGGAATTCGGGCTGGTTGCGCATCTGCTTGAACACGCTCATGTCGGGCTCGACCCGCGCCATCGCGCGCTGCCAGGTCGCAGCCGAGATGCCCTTGGCCATTGCACGCGCGCGAAAGCCCTCGCGCCATTCCTCGAAGCCTGGAGGCGCGGCCAGGATCCGCGTTGGGATTGCGACGAGTGCGGCTGCGCCCAGCGTGGATCGAAGCAGAGCGCGGCGGCTGCGAGAGGCCATGGAATCAGCGTGTTTCATGGACCCATTCTAGCGGGAAACATGGCGGCTGTGACCCGGTTCCTGGAACTGGAGGAAGAGACGCAGGCCCCGCGTTCCCCGGAACAAACTGTCGCACTCCCGCATTCCCCCAGCACCAAGTTAGAGGAGGAGAAGATGCGGAAATATCTGTTTGCCGCCGCCATGGTCACGGCCATCGCCGCGCCTGCGTTTGCCGACGAAGTCGGCGTTCACGTGGGTCCGGTCGGTGCCGGGGTGACCGTCGGACAGTCTCACGAATATCGTGAGCGGGACCGCGATCGCGACCGCACCACCGTCATTAGGGAGCGCGAACCCGCCGACCGCACCACGGTGATCAAGAAGGAAGATGAATTCGGCAATCGCAGCAAGACCGTGATTCATCACGACAACGACTGATGGAGTGGGGCCCCGGCCGATCGCCGGGGCCCGCCGTCGCACGCAGTCCGTTCATCGAAAATTCGGGGTGGAATGAAGATACGCGCGCATGCGGAAAGCCATGTCGTCGAGCTCGACGACGGCTCGCAATGGCAGATCTTTCCCGGCGATCTCGCGACCACGCTGAGCTGGAAGCCCGAAACCGATCTGCACCTGGAGCGAAGCGGCGACCAGGTGAGTTCGCATGAGCTCGTGAACGACGCCGATCAAAGCCGCGTGCGGGTGATCGCAGCGGGCGAGACTTGGCCTGATGGCGAAGTTAAGAAAGTGTTGAAGGGCGGGTAGGGCGCGCCCGCAACGGGTCGGATATCCCCAATTTTGAGCCTGTCACTTTACGGTCGGTTTGCTTCCGTCTGCGCACAATGCGTGGATGCAGGAATTGTTCGACATCATCCGCGCCAATCCCTGGCCCTTCGGCGCCGGGTTGTTCGTCGTGATCCTGATGATCCTCGCGGAGAACTTTGGGCGCGGTATTCAAGGCGACGGCGCCGTCAGTGACTTCTCGGATTCGGACGGTGGCGAGGGTGGCGGCTGCGGCGACTAGATCCCGCCAGCGGCAAGCGCGATTCGCCTAGTCCTGTAAATCGGCCGCGATGCCTGCGAGCCAGCGGCGAATGCTTGCTTCGGTCCTGGCATCGAGCCCGGCAGCAAGGCGCTTCTCCAACGCAATCACCCGTTCCCGGCACGCTTTCAAAAGCGTCGCGCCGCGCGGCGTCAGCGTCCATTGCTGGATGCGGCCGTGGACCGGATGGGGCGTCATCAGAATCGCACCGTCACGTTCGAGGTTGCGGATGATGACGCCGACGGTCTGGGGCGTCAGGAAGGTAAGGCGGGCAACGTCGGCGCCCGAGAGGCCCGGATAGGCATTGAGCATGGTCAGCACCGCGAATTGCGGTGAGGTGACGCCGAGATCGGCCAGCAACCGCTCCATCGTCAGGCGGACTGCGGCATGGGCCTGGCGCAGCAGATAGCCGAGATAGCCTTGCTCGCCGCGCTTGCCTTCCCCTGGGGCTGGCACGCGCACCGCTGAGGCAGCCGTGGGTGCCTTCCGCCGGCGTTGCGATCTCGTGATGTCGGCCGGCTTGCGCATAATGTAACGGCTCTTATAATGTCTCAGCGCTCTTACAATACCACGAGGTGAACGGCAATGTCACACGCCCGCAGCGAATACGAGGATTTCAAGAGGATCGCGCCCGACGCGTATGAGCTGGTGCTGGCGCTCGGCCAGGTCGCGGCCAAGGCCGGCCTCGACAAGCAGCTTCTCGAACTGGTCAAGCTGCGGGCATCGCAGATCAACGGTTGCGCCTTCTGCCTGCAGCATCACATCCTGCTTTCGGAGCGGATCGGCGTTCCCGTCGACAAGCTCAATTTGGTCGTGGTCTGGCGCGAGGCGCCGATCTTTTCCGCGCGCGAACGTGCCGCGCTGGCCTGGGCCGAGGCGCTGACCTGCCTGCCCGCCGGAGTCGGCGAAGACGTGTACGCCGAGGCGAGCCGTGAATTCTCCGAGACGGAGCTGACGTACCTGACCTCGGCGATCGCCTCGATCAACGTCTGGAACCGTTTTGGTGCGGCGTTTCGCTGGACGCCGGCGAAGCGGCCGGTCGCAGCGAATGCAGCGGCATCCTGATTGCAACGAAGGGAGATCATGATGACAGCAATGAGTTTACCCACCGTACCGCGCCCGGCGCCATCGCGCTCGATGGCGATCGCAGTCGTCGGCGGGCTCGCCTGCGCGCTTGTGATCGGCGAAGCGCTGCCGGTGACGATGGACGCCATATCCGGCACACTCTCGCCGGTCTGCGCCACCGCCGCCGAAAGCTCGCCGCTCGACAAGGTCGAGCCGATCGGCTCCTACGCGCTGCCGAACGTGCCGGGCAAGCGCGTCACCATCGTGCGCGTGTTCTACGGCCCCGGCGGGTTCTCGCGGCCGCATCGTCACGCGGGATCCGTCACCGCCTACATTACCAAGGGCGAGATCCGCTCCCAGCTCGGCGGCGGTCCGGTTGAGACGTTCGGCGTCGGCCAGTCCTTCTTCGAGCCGCCCGGCTCGACGCATCTGGTCTCGGCCAATGCCAGCACCACGGAGCCGGCTGAATTGATCGCCGTGTTCGTGGCGGACGAGGGCGCGCAGCTGACGACGTTGCTGGAGTAGCTGGCGCTCGCAATCCGAAGTCGCCGTTGTTCACGTAGGCTGTGATCGCTTCACACGTTTCCATAGCGGTGAAAGACCGTATGCGACGGCGGGTATCGCAACTGCGCCGACAAGGAGCCCCATGACGCCTGAGATGGCTGCCTCGACTGACCATTCGACGATGCCGGCGATGGAGGGAAGGAGGCGCGCGGCAGCTTCGGTCGCGGCATGGACCGTATGGCCGACTACTGGTGGGCCATATTGTTCGATGCCGTGCAGGATGATGCCGCCGCCGACCCAGATCATGGCGGCGGTGCCGATGGTGCTCAGCACCGCCAGGAAGGCAGGCATGCCGCGGACGAGAGCACGTCCAAGCAATCGGATCGCGCCGCCAATGACCGAGGCGCCGTCATATCGCGCAAGGGCCAGGCCGACATCGTCCGCCTTCACGATCAGGGCGACCACGCCGTAGACACCAACCGTGATGAAAATGGCGACGAGCGCCAGCACGAGTGCCTGGGTCCAGATGCTGCCTGCCGGGACGGCTGCCAGCGTGATCGCCATGATCTCCGCCGATAGGATGAAATCCGTCTTGATGGCGCTTGCGACCTTCTCGTCCTCAAGTGACCGCGCATTCGACGCCGCTGGCTGGCGCTGAGT
Organism: Bradyrhizobium sp. Ken64; assembly: GCF_055807555.1. NCBI lineage: Bacteria > Pseudomonadati > Pseudomonadota > Alphaproteobacteria > Hyphomicrobiales > Nitrobacteraceae > Bradyrhizobium > Bradyrhizobium sp. Ken64. The sequence continues at coordinate 184,731 of NZ_JBVVPA010000015.1, forward strand.
TTCGTGGTCGTGCGCATGATGCGGCATCACGGCCTCGAGCACCTTCTCGGTGCCCTCATAGCACAGGAAGGCTCCGCCCAGCATGAGCAGCGGCGTAACCGCGGCGGGAAGGAAATAACCAAGCAACAGGGCGATGGGCAGCAGGATCAGCAATTTGTTGCGGAGTGACCCAACCGCAATCTTACCCACGATCGGCAGTTCGCGTTTCGAAGCAAAGCCGATCACGTAGTTCGGCGTGACGGCTGCATCATCGATGACCACGCCAGCCGCCTTTACTCCCGCCTTGGCCGTCTGGCCCGCGACATCGTCGAGCGAGGCTGCCGCCACCTTTGCAATCGCCGCGATATCATCGAGAAGACCAATCAGTCCGGCACTCATCAACCCTGTTCCTTCGACCGCCCGGCATGAGGACGAGCAGCGTCAATTCTCCTCGCCGCCCGATCCCTCGCGAAAGTCCGGCTTGAGCACGTCCTCCGGCAGCGCATGCACCACGGGCTGCGGCGTGCCGGCGATCTCCGGGCCGACCTCGCGGCCGCGGGCGCGGATGAGGCGCTCGTACGCCGAGACCAGCGTGACGTACGGACTGACCCAGATCCAGCCGTCGCGGGTAAACACTTGCACGTCGAAATGCAGGTGCATCGAGGTGCCGGCGGGATGGTCGAGATAATTCGAGACCATGCCGATCCTCTCGCCCTCCGATACGATGCGGCCATTGAGCAGGCCATCGGCGTTTAGCGCCTGCGGGTTCATATGCATGTAGCGGAAACGGATGTGCTCGGTCCGGCTGTTGATTTGCAGCGTCACGGCCTGGTCCTTGGAAGCGCGTATGACCCTGGCATCGCGCACGGCGACGACGGCGCGCTGCTTGGGATCACAGGCTTGGCGGCCTTCACCGGGCGGTGGGCACTCGGCCGCGCGGATGTCCTCGCCCTGATGGCCATAACCGCCGCCGCATTGCCAGACCTCGAAACTGCGGGATTCGCAGAAATTGTCGCGCCAGGGGTAAGCGGTCGTGCTCTCCATCTTGTCGCGCTTGGCATAGGATTGCGAGTGTATGAACGCGGGCGCCTTCTCGAGAGGAAACCGGATCTGTGCGTAGGCCATCACGTCGGGATGGCCGCCCTGCTTGCGATAGCCGGTGTTCGGGATGATGTCGCCGCTCGGCCGGTAGCTGAAGTCCGGGGAACGTACCGCGGGACGATCGAGAATGTTGGAAGCAACGTCTGTCAGCGGCCGCATGCGTTGCCCGCCGGCCACGCGCAGCGCCCTCACGAAGCGTTCGGCGACCGGATAGGCCTCCTTGCAGGCAAGCCGCCGCGGCTTGGCGACGCTGTCGAGGCATTGGATCGACACCACATAAGCGACGCCGAAACGGGTGAAAGCGTAGCGCACATAGCCTTCCCGGATGAATTTGCGCAGGTCCGGGTAGAGCGCCGCGAGCGATTTGACCGGCTCGCCCTTGCCGCCGGATGGATCGGCAATGTCATAGACGAGCGCCGAACCCGTGATCTGCACCTCGACCGGCCTTGCGAACACCCGGCTCGGCATGCCGTCTCCCGCGCCAGGCTCGAACGAGAAGGTCGCGCTGTAGCCGGCGGGGCCGGCATCGAACAGGTCGACGGAATTGAAGTCAGCCTGGTAGCGCGACAGCGCGACGGTCGCCGGCGCGCCATTGCGCCGTGCTTCGAAATAAGCGGCTGCGTCGAACGGCAGCAGCACGGGCACGGAGCTGTTGGCGATGCCGGTGAAGAATTGCGAGGAGATCGCGTTGAGCTGCACCAGCGCCGGCATCGTGCGCGGATCGTAGCGCGGCACCGAACGACGGGGCGCGAAGATGAAATCGTCCGCGGCCCGGGGATGGGCATTGATTTCGGTGCGGAGCTGGTCGAGCGCCGCGCGCCAATCGACGCGCAGCGCCGTGAGTGAGGGGCTGCGGAACTCATCCGCAGCGAGCGGAGAGGCAATGAGGAGCGAAAGCGACGCCAGAAGTTGCGAGACGAAGCGGAAACCTTTCCCAACCACTGTCTCGCCCCCCCGGCGGCACCTGTTGCGCTCGCTTTGGTCCCGTCAGTCCTTGGCGCGCTCGGAGTAGGAGCCGTCTTCGGTCATCACGACGATTCGGGTGCCGACGGCGATGTGCGGCGGCACCGTGGTGCGAACGCCGTTCGAGAGCACAGCGGGCTTGTAGGACGAGGAGGCGGTCTGGCCCTTGGTCACGGGCTCGGTCTCGACCACTTCCAGCGTCACGCGCTGCGGCAGGGCGATCGATACCGGATTGGAGCCGTGCAGCGACAGCTTGACCGTCATGCTCTCCTGGAGATAGGCCGCCGCATCGCCGATCACGTCCTTGGACACCTGGACCTGGTCATAGGTCTCCGGGTTCATGAAGTGATAGCCGTCACCATCTTCATACAGGAAGGTGTAGTTGCGCTCTTCGATCGTGGCTTTCTCGACCTGGTCGGTGGTCTTGTAGCGCTCGGAGATCTTTACCCCGTCCGAGATTCGGCGCATTTCGATCTGGCTGACCGGGGTGCCCTTGCCGGGATGGATGTTCTCGGCGGTCACGACGACATATAGCTTGCCGTCTTGCTCGATCACGTTGCCCTTGCGAATAGAACTGGCGATGACTCTCAAAGCTTTATTTCCTGCTTGCTTGGCCCGGCTCGGGCCAGGACGTGGTCAAATTGATGGGGGACCTGGGGCCCCAAATCAGACCGCGGCACCCGTTTCGGGCCGCAACATACTGGTTTTGCCGTTGGATGCCAGCATTTTGCTGGCCTGCGGGACGGCCGGTTAATGGCTGGGGACAAGCCGATGTCGCCGTTCTGGTCCCCCTCGCGGCATCTCGACCGCCGGCCCTTCCTGCAGGCCAGGGGAGCCATCACCGGGGCTCTACGGGGATTTTTCGCCGAGCAGGGCTTCGTCGAGGTCGAAACCTCCGTTCTCCAGGTCTCCCCCGGCAATGAGACCCACCTGCACGCCCCCCGGACGGAGATCATGCGACCCGACGGCAGCCGTGTGAGCCGATATTTGCGGACGTCGCCGGAATTCGCCTGCAAGAAGCTGCTGGCGGCCGGGGAGACCCGGATTTTCGAGTTCGCCCGGGTGTTCCGTGACCGTGAGCGCGGCGACCTGCATTTGCCCGAATTCACCATGCTGGAATGGTACCGGGCAGACGCCCCCTATGACGCCATCATGGCTGACTGCGTCGTCCTCATCGCCCGCGCGGCCCAGGCGACCGGTATCGGCGCCTTCGCCTTCCGCGGCCGGACCGCCGATCCCTTCGCCGAGCCGGAGCTAGTGACGGTGGCCGGCGCCTTCGAGCAGTTTGCGGGGATCGACCTGCTTGCGACCATTTCCGGCGGCGAGGGCGACCGCGCCGGGCTCGCCCGGGCGGCTGCCGGCAAGGTCCGCGTGGCCGCGGACGACACATGGTCCGACATCTTCAGCAAGGTTCTGGTCGAGCATGTCGAGCCGCATCTGGGGCTGGGGCGTTTGACCATTCTGTTCGAATACCCATCTCCAGAGGCGGCACTGGCGCGCGTGAAGGCAGGCGATCCCCGCGTTGCCGAGCGGTTCGAGGTCTATGCCTGCGGTGTCGAGCTCGCCAACGGCTTTGGCGAGCTGACCGACGCCGAGGAGCAGCGCAAGCGCTTCACGCAATCCATGGCAGAGAAGCAACGCCGCTACGGCGAAGCCTATCCGCTGGACGAGGACTTTCTGGCCGCGGTCGCGGCGATGCCGGAGGCGAGCGGGGTCGCGCTCGGCTTCGATCGGCTGGTGATGCTGGCGAGCGGCGCATCGCGAATTGATCAGGTAGTCTGGACGCCGCCCGCAAATGAAACGTTGAGCGAGACATGACGAAGAGCAATCTTGCACGGACATTGCGCGAGCCGGCCGAACTTGTGGCCGAACAGCTGGCGCCTGCCACAGCGCTGCCGGCGCTCGATCGCGTTGCGGCACGCTATGCGGTTGCGATCACGCCGGCGCTGGTCGATCTGATCGACAGGTCCGATCCCGACGATCCCATCGCGCGGCAATTCGTTCCGACTGCCGCGGAGCTGGAGATGCAGCCGGGCGAGAACGCAGATCCGATCGGCGATCATCCACACTCGCCGGTTCCCGGGATCGTGCATCGCTATCCCGACCGCGTGCTGTTCAAGCTCGTCCACGTCTGCGCGGTCTATTGCCGCTTCTGCTTCCGCCGCGAGATGGTCGGCCCCGGCAAGGAGAACGCGCTCTCGGATGGCGCCTATCGCGCGGCGATTGACTACATCCGCTCGCACGGTGATATCTGGGAGGTGATCCTGACCGGGGGCGATCCCCTGATGCTGTCGCCGCGGCGGATGAGCGAGATCATGGCCGATCTGGCCGGCATCGATCACGTGAAGATCATTCGCCTTCACACTCGCGTGCCGGTGGCCGAGCCCGCGCGCATCAGCGACGAGATGGTCGCTGCCCTGAAGGCCGAAGGCGCCACCACCTGGGTAGCGCTGCATGCCAACCATGCGCGCGAACTGACGGGGCCGGCGCGTGCCGCCTGCGCGCGGCTGGTCGATGCCGGGATTCCCATGGTGAGCCAGTCCGTGCTTTTGCGCGGCGTCAATGACAACGCGACCGCCCTGTCGGATTTGATGAGAGCTTTCGTCGAATGCCGGATCAAGCCCTATTATCTGCATCACGGCGATCTCGCGCCCGGCACGGCGCATCTGCGAACGACACTCGCCGAGGGGCAGAATTTGATGCGGCAGCTGCGCGGACGGGTGTCGGGACTGTGTCAGCCCGACTACGTCATCGACATTCCCGGCGGCGCCGGCAAGTCGCCGGTGGGGCCGAATTACGTGTTGCCGATGCAAAATACCGCACCCGATGCGCGTGATGCAGATCAAGAAACGCGCTATCGTATCGTCGATTATTGTGGCGACGTTCACCTCTATCCGCCCGAGACCTGAATGGTCGTGATGGAGATGCTGGCTCGAGGAATGGAGAGGTAAAATGAGAAGCATCATTTTGGCACTGTCGCTTCTGACGGTGTTCGGCAGCGCCGGCTTCGCGCAGACGGGAAGCAAGGGATCGACGTCCTCGGGGCAATCGGCGGGTTCTTTGCCGCCTGCACCCGTGGGCCATCGCCAGCCGCGCGTCGGCGACGTGCCGAACGAGAAGAACCTGAGCGACCCGAACGATCCCCTCAGCAAGGAAAATCAGGCGCTCGACAAGAAGATCAAGAGCATCTGCCGCGGCTGCTAGGCGCCGGAGCAGCGGGCAGGGTGCGACAGCCTCACCCCGCCCGCAATCGTTCGGTCAGGCGGAGCGCTCGTGCAGCCCTGCGCGCTTGGTGTTGCGCCGGATCTCGACCGCGTCAGCGAGCTGCTTGAGCACGGTTGCCGTGGTCGCCCAGTCGATGCATCCGTCCGTGATGCTCTGGCCATAGATGAGCGGCTTTCCCGTCACCACGTCCTGGCGTCCGGCGACGAGATTGCTCTCGACCATCACCCCCATGATGCGGTTCTCGCCACCGGAAATCTGCCCGGCGATGTTGGCCGTCACGAGCGGCTGGTTTTCCGGCTTCTTGCTCGAATTGGCGTGACTCGCATCGACCATCACGAGCGGTGCGACGCTCGCTTTCGCCAGATCGTTGCAGGCCGCTGCGACGCTTGCCGCATCGTAATTCGGAGTGCTGCCGCCGCGCAGGATGATGTGACAATCCTCGTTGCCCGCGGTTGAGGCGATCGCCGAGCGGCCGAGCTTGGTCACCGCCATGAAATGATGCGGATTCGAGGCCGACTTCACCGCGTCCGCCGCGATGCGCACGTTGCCGTCGGTACCGTTCTTGAACCCGACCGGGCAGGACAGCCCCGAGGCCAGCTCGCGATGAATCTGGCTTTCGGTCGTGCGCGCGCCGATCGCGGCCCAGGACACGAGGTCCGCAATGTATTGCGGCGTCGTCATGTCGAGAAATTCGGTGCCGGCGGGCAGGCCGAGATTATTCACCGCCGAGAGCACGTTGCGCGCCAGCCGCAGGCCCTTGTTGATGTCGAAGCTGCCGTCCAGATCAGGATCGTTGATCAGGCCCTTCCAGCCGACCGTGGTGCGCGGCTTCTCGAAATAGACCCGCATCACGATCTCGAGTTGGTCGGCAAGCTCTTCGCGCAAGCTCGCGAGGCGTTCGGCGTATTCGAGCGCAGCCCTGGGATCATGCACCGAGCAGGGGCCGACCACGACCAGAAGCCGGTCGTCCTGGCCATTGAGGATGGCATGGATGGCGTTGCGTGCGGCCATCACCACGCGCGTCGCGGTGAGCGTGCGCGGGACTTCCCGCATCACCTCTTCGGGCGTGCTCAGCTCTTTCAGTTCGCGGATACGAAGATCGTCGGTCGTGCTCAGCACGGCGGGCTCCTGTCATGTTGAGACCCTGCCGGCCAATAAAAAAGCCGCCAGGTCTGGCGGCTTGTTCGGACGTTTGCTGCAATGTTTCAGATTGAGCGCGATCCTCCTGCCGCCAGCGAGCTGTCGTAGCTAAAGTACCAAAAGTAGCTGGTGACGAGGGTGATCATGGCCAGTCATATAGCGTGCGATCGGCGGGTTGTCACCCCCCAATGGAGGGTGACGGCCAAGCGGCGCCTCAACTGTTGCTTTTGCGTGCCGCCAGCGCCATGCCGATCAGCGTGGCGCCGCCGAACAGCAGGTTGATGCCGACGAGGATGCCGATCGCCCATTCCGCCGAGCTCGGCAATCCCGTGATCACCATGAACGAGATCGCGATGTCGACGAGGCCCGAGATCAGGAGCCACGACCAGCGGCCGCCCGGCTCGCGGCGATGCTCCAGCGCGTACATGATGGTGGCGACGCCCTCGGCGAGGAAATAGGCGCCGAGCACGATGGTCAGCGTCAGCACGGCCTGCATCGGCCGCGCCAGCAGCAGCATGCCTGCGAGCACGGCAAGCGCGGCCGAGATCAGCGACCACCAGAAGCCCGGCGTGCTGCGCGCCCAATAGGTCGCGATCAATCCGCCGATGCCACTGATCAGGAACATCCAGCCGAGGAAGATCGCAATCGCAAGGCTTGCGAGCGGCGGCAGGATCAGCGCGGCAACGCCGAGCACCGCAAGCAGGATCCCTTCGAACAGGAAGGCCTTCCAATGTGCCTTGACCGTCCGGCTCATGGCGGATTGCAGCCGGGAAAGATCCTCAGGCGATGTCATGGGCAGGCTCCGGATCGAGAGGTGTGTGCTCGATCTAGTCTAGTACGTGCGCACCGCGCTTGCCATCCCGCGGTTCAGCCGCCGCCGTGCGCCGACGAAAAACCTTCGCCGCTGGTGCGGATGCGGTTGCGGCCGAGAACATAGATCGCGGTCGTGACGATCAGAAGTGCGAGGCCGAGCAGGATCGAGACCAGGCCGATCGGGATCAGGGCCAGCGTCAGATTGCGCTCGGGATTGATGAGCCAGTGATGGATCGAGGTCAACACGAAGGCAAGACCGAGAAAGCCGACGCCGCCACCGGCAAGCAGCAGCGCCCACATCCGGCGGAGCTGGCTGAGGCGCTCGCGCGCGACGTCGGTCCGGGGGGCGTGATGGCGCGCGACGCGCCGTACCAGGCGGATGGCGAAGGCGATCGAGCTGAAGCCGATCAGCAGGCTCGCGCCGCCCAACCACATCCGCAGCGTCGGATCGAGATCCGGCATGCGCTGGAGTGTGAGCAGGGGGAAGTCGAAGGCCGAATGCAAGGCGAGCGGGCCTGCGAAGATCAGCAGGCGGCTGGAGAGACGGGCCCAGTCGCGATGATGGCGGTTCGCACCCAGCGCCGTGCCAGCGCGCGCGATGGTCAGATAGGCGCCGGCGATGATGCCGAGCGCGCCGTGGAACGGCACCGTCAGCACGCTGCGCAAGGCGGCCAGCGAACGCCACATCTCGGCATGCTGGACGAGATAGGCGAGGTTCTCGTAGGCGGCAAAGCCGAGGCCGACCGCGGCGCCATAGACCACGCTGTCCATCGGATTGGCGAAGGTCCGCCGCTTGGTCGAGGCGACCAGCACGATGGCGATCACCTTGACCGCTTCCTCCGGCAGCGCGACGCCGAAGATCGAATGCATGGCCAGCGCCGCCCACTGGTTATCCGGGGCCGCGACCATCTTGGCGAAAGGGGCGCGGGCCAAGCCCAGCAGCGAAATGCTGGCCGCGCCGAGCAGGAACGCGGTCCAGACCTGGGCCGGCGGTCCCGGGCGTTCCTCGGCGGCAATGACAAGCCACAGCATCAGCAGCGCCGGGGCGATGGCGGCCGTTCCGATGACGGTGGGTAACGCTTCGATCAGGTACATCGGCGCCGAAAATAGGTTCCCTTGATCCGCTTATCTACATTCCCTGATGCGACCTTGTGTCATGCGCTCGCTGTCGGGTCTCTTAACAAGCGTGACAGCCTGCGTTCATCAGGATGGTCGCCGGGGTGTCGAATATGGAGCGCAATCAATCGCATGACAGAACCACCTCGTTATCCATGACAACGGTCGCGCGCCTGTCATCGGATCGCGATTGGTAAGTCAGATCAAGGCAATGTGCAGGTTTCTTCGATTCACGATGCACGTGTCGCCGCGGCAAGTCCAGAGCCGGGATTGCCCCGTCCGGGCAACGCATGGCCTCGCGGACCGGCCTAGTCACGCCCGGTCGCGCGGGAGGGCGACGCGGTCCGGCGGGCCCGGACTTGCTCCACCTCCCAGAAGGCGCGGATAAGGCACGTGCCGAGGCAGAGCACGATGAGCAACAGCAGGAAGGCCTGGTCGGCGGCAGGGATGTGAGTCATGGCAATGATAAAGCAACGCCCATGCCATACGTTCCCGCACGCGTCTGCCGCGGCTTGCGCCATCTGCAACGGCTGCCGATCCCAAATCCGCTTTTGACTGTCTCAATGCGTGGTGAACGGCGGCGGTGCGTCGGGCGCGACGTCGAAGGCGCCGAGATGGAATTCGTCGCCGATGGACGCGTCCGGCTCGGAATGCTGCGCCATCAGCGTGAACGCGGCCTGCGGGTATTGCCTCCAGATATCGAGGTCGCCAGCGGTGATGGTGAGCCAGCCGAACGTGTACATGTAGCGTCCGGGTTCGGTGACCCGGCCGACCTTGTCCCAGGTGATCTTATCGACTGTAATTTTCTCGACTGCCATTCGGTCCCCCGATCGCAAGTCTCCAAATGACGTCCGGAACGAGGCGCGGACCTTCAAAAGCTTATCTCGAAATAGGGCTGCGATAGGGCGGCGCGGCCGCAGGATCAGGCCGATTGCAGCATGTGCGAGCGGACGATCAGCCGGACGACATCGTCCCGCGACTGCTTTTCCGCGAATTTGACCGCAAATCCGTTTTCGAATTTGCGGATCACCCGTCCGACGCAAGCGCCGACCGCAAGCGGAGTTCCCACTGGCGGATCGTATTCGCAGGATATCGCGACACCGGCCGTGGAGACGTCGATGATGAAGCAGGCATGGGTGCTGCCGTCGGCGAGCGTCAGGAAGGTGTGCGCGACCTGCGGAACGAAGCGGGCGTCACGCCGCAGCTCCTGAACGCTGGCGTCCTTCTGCTTCTTCTCGAGCCAGGTCAGCTTTTCCGACATCCAGGCGCGCCGGGCCCGCGTCATCTCGAGCTCCATCAGGAAGCCCAATTTCAGCGTCGCGCTGATGGTGCACTGGAATTCGCCGAAATCCTGGAAGTAGGAGGTCACGCGCTCGCCGACCTTTCCGACCACGGGAACGTCGACCATCATCCGGAACGGCGACACGCGGCTGGTGCGGCAGGCGAAGGTTCGGAGCTTACCCTCGCAATCGTACCAGCGCGGCAGCGAGTAGCTGCCGCTCACGGTGACTTGCACGGCACGCTGTCTGAGGAACTCTGCGACGGACATGGGCGCCAATCGTGTTTCGGAGTGTTTCCGTAATTCCACGGTAACAAGCAAATTCTAAGCAAATGATACCGGCACTCACGAGCAGGGGTAAATTCTTGGTAAATGCGCGGATCCGGACGGGCGGCATAGCGCCGCAATTATGAGGCACGTGACCTCACGATCGCGTCATCCGAGCAGCGCCAGCAGGGCGAGCGCGCCGATGGCCAGGACGAGCTTGATCGTCGCGCAGGCCAGGCTGTCCGGTCTGCTCTCAAGTCCGAACCACGGCAATGCATGCCGCATCGCACGCGTCGCAAATGCTTCGACGATGGCGAGCAGAAGAGCGATTCCGGCGAGGAAGGACCATGATGCGTCCGGCAGCATCCATGCCGCGAGCCACGCGGGGACGGACGCTTTCATCGATGCCAGCAGCGCGAACCATCCGAACAGGGATACGAAGCCCTTGATGATTTCGGGCCCGACCGTGCCAGGCTCGAGACGGATGCCGATCTTTCCAAGAGCGAGTTCGATGCGCTCGCCATCGCTGAAGAAGAGGAAGGCGCCGAGATAGAGAGGGACGCGCGACTGAAACAGCAGCGCGATGATGCCGAACAGGACGGCGTAGCCGAAAGCGTCACTGACGACGGTCGTGCCGGCCGTATGCAACGGCTCCGACACAGCCGTGGCCCGAGGCCCCGATCTGGCGCGCGCCATGTGTTCCAGCATTCTGGCGCGCCGTTCCGGCGCGTAGGCTGCCGAGCGGTGGATCCATGGCGGCGGCGCCGGCGAGGCGATCCCGGCCTGGTCGTCCGAGGGAGATTTATGCTGCGCCATGGGCCTGCATCCGGTTCCAACAGGACATTGGTCGGCGGCGAGGGGCGGGGAGGTTCATGCGGAGCGGCAGATTTCGCCGTGTCATCAACGGCCGGATGATGGCGCTCCCCAGCGCCGTCGAACGAAAATTGAGTGGCTGGAATCAGGTACTTACGTCGACCGAGCGCATATTGGGCCGGACGCAACGTAAGACGAATGGTTGATCCTCGGCGGCTCCTGTTTTCGGCAGTTTCCACACACTCACGACCAGCAGTAACTCCAGGGCGTTCTGGCAAGCTCACCGGCGCTCTGGCAAGGGAGGCCCGTGGCATCCTGCAAGGAGTTCATCCCGCAGGATGCGGTACTGAGAGCCGGTGACCCCCCGCTATCAGCGGCAGACGTAGCTGCCATTGACGAGAACGCGGACACATGCCGTGCCGACCGCGGCCGCACCGACTGCCGCGCCGCCCACGACCGCACGCCTGGTGGTGCGCCGTGCAACGCCGGCCACCGACACGGGTGTCAAGGGGCGTCCGACCCGTGCTTCTGCCCGGCCGAGCGAGAGTGAAAGCCCTTCGTCGGCCGACCAGCCGATTGAGCCGGACACTCCGAGGGCGATCACGGCACCTGCGAGTGATAATTTTGTGAGCAAGCCACGCTTCATGATGGTCTCCGTCCTGTGAGAGTGAATTTCGATCGCTCCATGGTTCGCTGCTCGGACCATTGATCAAGGTCAAGGAATCGCAAGAAAACGATGCAGCTGGTAAGCGCGAGCAACACGCGAAGGCGCTTCCTGCAGAATGGGCGGAGCGACAGCTTCTTCGACTCTTTACTTCTGCACGCAGAGCGGTCTCAGCGTCTCGTCGCTGCTGCGCGCTTTCGCGTATTCCATCAGCGCCGTCCGGGCCGCTTCGCAACGCTCTGCGCTTGAAAACTCTTGTGTCGATATGACGGCGCCATTCGCGACGCCGAGCCAGCTGATGACGACCAGAACATAGGTCATGGTATTCTCCCCCTCAGCCGTCGATCTCCTGAGCGCAGATTAGCGCGAGAGGCGGCTTAACGAGCGCCGCCCATCGCGCCATTATCAGTCTATTGGCACACATACATGATGCCATCACCGCCCTTCACCAGCGAGCCTGGGACGCACCCGATGCCGTTGCGCGCCGCATAGTCGGTCCAGCCGCTATAGCCGTAGCTCCATGGCCCGCCGGAGTAATAGGCTCGCACGGCGTACCAGGGCAGACTCTCGTTAGTGTAGTAGTGTCCACGATAATAGGGAGTGACGTACAACCTCGTCGCCGCTTGCGCCTTGTCGAGCCCCAGCGAAATTCCGTCTTGGTCGTTCCAGCCGATGGCCAACGTCGTTCCGCATACGAGGGCGGCAACGGCAATCTTCCTTGCGCTCGTTGATTTCATGGACCTTCTCCAAAAATGAACTCTAGCGTCACAACACCAACGCAGTACCAGGGCAGCTTTAGATCAAGGGCAAACAAATCGCATCCGCTTCGTCTTCGACTTTGCCGGGTCAAGTTCGAAGCAAGTTAAGTGAATCTGGATGACGAAGTTCTGACGTCCGATCGTGCGAACGCTTCTCGCGGGAATGCGTCATGCAGTCGGCGACAAGCTCCGAGCCGGCATGACGCCTCTTGATCTGCTCTTCATCATCTCTGCCGTTTCGTTCGTGGGCTCGTGTTGCGCCTCGATCAATTTGGTGAACGCGAAGAACAAGCGGGCGGTGATGCCACCTTTCGATCGGTGTTCATCATGAAGCCTCTCGGCCGCCAAGCGTGACCAGCTTCTTGCCTCGGCCATCCAGACCGTTTGGTTTGCCGGATCCTGCCTTGCAAGTTTCCGACAAAGTACTGCGCGCGAACTCAGCTCGAATTGACTCATCATCGGCCCTCCCTGCCAGAAGCTCGATGTACGCGGTGAGAATTCTGCGTTGCGTGCAACATCTCCGCAATTGCCCATCCGGTCATTGTACCAAGGATCATGTCACAGCCACTGACCGAGCCGTGCGATATTGCCCGAGGCGGTGCTGCGAAAATTCAATTCGTTGATCTGGCTCAAGCGCCGCAGCATTTGAACGCGGTGAACATTAGCCTGCTGCAGCCGTGCGTGCGCTTACCAGTGAAGCGCCGCCCATGCATCAGCAAGTGGTCCACCAGGGGCGCGCCGCGGCGGAAGCAACGGCCGCTCGATTTAGTCAGCCATGCCCATGCAGGTTGCATTTCTTCGCCAATCTTGCCGCCGTGGCCCGTTGCTTGCCAGACGAAGATCTGCGGCGGCAATGGCGCCGACAATGCCCATCTCGCGGTATGTGTTCTATGTCGGCGGTACGTTGCTCGCGATGCTCTTCGTTGTGGACGCCCTGGTGCCGGATCGGCCTGCCATCCACGGTGGATCTGCGCGCTCCGCCCCCATCCGCATCCATTCCGATCGGAAATTGCCCGAGCGGGTCATTCTCGACACTAGCCTGCCGACGATTGTCGCAACCGACATCGCCAAGGCCGAGCTTGGTGCCCTGCCGGGCGCCGACCTCCCACAGATTCGTGTTCGCGAGGCCTTTGCTCAGCTAGTAGCACCCGATGCCGAACGACCGCCAGCGCGTCCGCCGACAAAGGCTGATGTGAAGCCGCAGCGTCAAAACAAAAGTGCGAGGAGGCACATCGAAAAGAAGATCCGGCTCGTCGCGCGGCCGCCGCAGTACGGCTGGTTTGGCAACCAGGTTTGGTGAGCGTCTCCGATGGTCGCATCTTCGGAGTGGGGCGCTCGCCATTGATCCTATCAACGAGTGAACGTCGAGGCATTGCCCATCAAACGTCCTTCAAGATCGGGAGTAACTGACATGAGTGAAACGTCAAGGTTTGAACGAATCGATCGTCGCGGGGCTCTTTCATTGCTCGGATGGGCCGCTGTACTCGGATTGGCCGCATCCGGCACGGTGCTGTTAGCAACAGAAGTGCCGGCTCAGACGATCGGAATGGAGCGACGCCAGGAGAGGCGGGGAGCCCGCCACGAGCGGCGTCAGGAACGGCGCACGGGCCGGACTGAACGCCGCCAGGAAAGGCGTACCGGGCGCACGGAGCGCCGTGAAGAGCGGCGCAACTAGGACGCCGACATGATCTCACCCATCATCGTTCGCCGGCAGATGTCTGCTTGATCGCGATCCGGAAGCTGGCGGATGCCGCAGACCTGGTACGTAACATTCGAGGTGCAGAAGCGTGGGACCTTGCCGAAGCGGCGAAGTCCACGGGAGACACGCACGTTCGAGAGCGAAGCCGAGGCGCGGGCTTTCGCGCGAGAGAAGTTCAATGAAGGATTGATCGTGTTTGCTGGCACGCTCAATCCCTTTTTGCCGCGACGGCTGATTCCCTCGAGCGACATTCCGTCCTGGATAGAGCAAGACCAACGCGACGAGATTGCCGGCCACGATGCCAAGCGCGACCCGGAGAAATAAGCCGCATAGTCTTGGTGCATCATGCCGATGTTGCGTTCGAAATGTCTTGAGTGTTGCCATTTTGGCACGTGGAGTTTGTGCCCTCGCCCGTAGAGTTTCAGCTGGAAGTTGGGGGACGATTGCAGTGCAACAAGCCGCCGTTCGAGCAATTAAAAAGCGGCCGGCAAGGAGAGAGCATGATGAAAAGACTTCTGCTGACAACAATTGGTTTGGTGGCGCTGGCCATGGGACCCGCCATGGCTGCCGATATGGCCGTGAAGGCGCCGCCACCGGCACCGATCATTCCGATCTACAATTGGACGGGGTTCTACATCGGCGGCAACGGTGGCTGGGCGCAGAACCACAACTGCGTCGATTTCCTTGACGCGGCTGGCGTCGCCGTCGCCTCCGGCTGCCGCGATCGATCCGGTGGCGTTATCGGTGGCCAGCTCGGTTATCGCTGGCAGGCCAGCCAGTGGGTGTTTGGTCTGGAGGCTCAGGGCGATTGGGCGGATCTCAGCAACCAGCGCGTCAGCCTGTTCGATCCGACGCTCTCCACGCGCGCCAAAACGAGCGCCATCGGCCTCTTCACCGGCCAAATCGGCTACGCCTGGAATGCGTCACTGTTCTACGTGAAGGGCGGCGCTGCGGTAACAGACAATCGTCTCAGCGTGCTTGATACTGCGACCGGCGCCGAGCTCGCGGCGCAAAGCGCAACCCGCTGGGGTGGTGTCATCGGTGTCGGATTCGAGTATGGCTTCACCCCGAACTGGTCGGTGGGTCTCGAATACGACCATCTGTTCATGGGGCACCGGAATAATTCGTTCACGGTCGCTGATCCGCGACTTGCTGCTTTCGTGAACGACCGGATCACCCAGGACGTGGATATGCTCACCGTGCGCTTCAATTACCGCTTCGGTGGGGCCAACCCGGTCGTCGCGAGGTACTGAGCTCTCCAGAGTCTGACGTCTTCAGGGGGCCGGCAGTCATGTCGGCCCTCATTTTTGTGGTCTTATCGCGCAAGCCAGTCAGCGTCTGCCGGCGCGATCGACCGGACCGCCGCGGTTGGCCGGAGTGCCGGGCCGCTCCGCTTCTCGTGCGCCAGCGCGCGCGACGGGACGCACTCCCAGGACCACGCCCGGTCTTGCGACGCAATGCGTGGGGTAGTTCACGTTTTGGCAGTATACGCGACGGCGTTGGCGCTTTCAGGGCTCGCGAAGACGAGCCCGGGCACCAAGAGCGCGTGCTCAGGAGAATCCGACGCAGATCTACCAGCCGGAATAGTAGCTCCGCCTCGCATAGTAGCCGCCATAACCGCCATAACCGCCATAGCTACCGTAGGCGCTGTAGGCACTGGGCGGACAATTTTCATAGCCGTATCCTCCCCCGTAAGAGGAGTATCCGCCGCCGTAGGAGGGATATGCACCATAGTAGCCGGAACTTGCGATCGCGCCGCCGACCACAGCGCCCGCGATCACTGCACCGGAGCCCCAGCCGCGGTAGCCTCTATATCCGTAACCTCTGTAGCCATATCCGACGCCGCGATATCCCAAACCACGATAGCCCAATCCCGCTCCGCGGTAGCCTCCGCCCCATCCGCCGCGATAACCCCAGCCTCCGTAGCGCACCTTCACCACGTCATTATCGAGCGTGGCTCTCATGGCGCCGACGTTGGTCGGCAAGGGCGCTGCTTCGCTTCCGGCCACAAAAATCATGGTGGTCGCGACACTAAGAATTGCTGCAAATGCTCCTTTGATGAAACTCATTATATCCTCCACTGGTTTAAATCTCGACTGACCGGCGAGAGAAGAATTCCGTCACGCCGGCGGCACGACCGTGCACATGAAATGTTTGCGGTCGTTACCGGCTTGGCCTTGATTTGAATCAACGAGCGAGGTTGGAGGCCGTGAGCGGCTCCGGCCGATCACGGGTCCGCTTGCCCGAGGCGCGGCACCCGATGGATCGTCCTTAGATCGCAGAGCGCGGCGGGCTTGAAGAACCTGCGAATATCGCGAACATTAATCGCAACGGCTTGATCTGCATCGTCGACAATACCATAGCGGGGAGACCTGATGATCACAGTTCCGGAACTGGTGTCGCAAGCTCTGGGCGCATTTCTGACGACGGAAACCAAGGACCGGTTCGGCGCCTCCCATGCCGGCCTGACCGAACTGCTTCCGTTTGCAGCCAAGCTCACGATGGAGTGCATCGGCAACAGCGATGCTCTCTATCATAACATCGAGCATACGTTGCTCGTGACCCTTGCCGGGCACGATATCCTGACGGGGCGCGCGCTGCTCCGGCCCACCACGGCAAACGACTATGCGAATTTCATTCTGGCGTGCCTTACCCACGACATCGGATACGTCCGCGGCGTCGTTCAGGGCGATGAGGATGATCTGTTCATCGCGGACGTCACCGGCAGAACGGTTCGTCTGCCGCGAGGATCGTCCGATGCAGCTCTCGCGCCATACCATGTCGATCGGTCGAAACTGTTCGTGCTGGAGCGGCTGGATTCCGTTGAGCTGCTGGATGCCGACCGGGTTTCCCGGGCGATCGAATATACCCGGTTTCCTTACGCGATGTCTTCGAATGACAGCCTCATCGAAGAGGAGGGATTGCTGTTGCGGGCCGCCGATCTCATCGGTCAGCTCGGCGATCCCAACTATCTGAAGAAGTCGAACGCGCTGTTCTACGAGTTCGAGGAGATCGGTCTCAACAAGACGTTGGGCTACGCGACGCCGGCGGATATCGTCTACAAATATCCTCAATTCTATTGGGGCAACGTCGCTCCTCAGATCCAGCAGGCGATACGTTATCTCAATGTGACCTCGCGCGGCCGGCAGTGGATCGCGAGTCTGTACGGCAACGTGTTTCGGGCCGAGCGTGAGCTGAACCTATCCGGACCGCAGCCCTAGAAGAGCGCGCGCTCGTTGATCTGGATCAAGCCAGCTGAGCGAGGGGACTGGCTAACTCGCTTCAGCATGCGCAGCATGAGCTGAAGGCGAGTCCGTGAAAACACTCCGCCAGATATTCTCCGGAGACGAGATCATCCAGCTTTTGATCCGGCTGGGATTGCTGGGGCTGTTGCTCATCTGGGCGCTCCTCCTGGTCCGCCCATTCGTGCCCATATTGGCCTGGAGTGTCGTGCTCGCCGCTGCGCTGAACCCGGTGTTTCGGCGCCTCAGTGACATTCTCGGAGGACGACCGAAGCTTGCAGCGACGATCCTCACGCTCGTCAATCTCGCGGTCGTGATCGGGCCCGCGACGTGGCTGGGCATCGGAGCGGTCGACGGCATCACCGATCTCGCAGCCCAAATGACGGCTGGTGAACTGCATGTTCCATCCCCGCCGCAGTCTCTCAAGGACTGGCCCATCGTCGGGCCTCAACTGTTCGATCTCTGGGACCAGGCGACGACCAATCTCCGGTCGCTCTTGCGCCCAGTGCTGCCCTATCTGAAGCCATTCGCGGCCACCCTGCTTGGCTTTGCCGGCAATGCCGGCGTGGGAACGGTCAAGTTTCTGCTGTCGGTAGCTGTGGCCGGGGTGCTGTTTCCCTATGGACCTCAGCTCGTGGCGGCGGGGCGCGGCTTTCTGTCACGCATCGTGCCGGACCAGAGCGAGCATTTTCTGGACTTGGCGGGCGCCACCATCCGCGCGGTGGCTCAAGGTGTAATCGGTGTCGCGGTCATTCAAGCCTTGCTGGCCGGCATCGGATTCAAGCTGGCCGGCATTGCCAGCGCGGGGCTTCTGGCGTTTGTGGTGCTGTTGCTGTCCATCGTGCAGATCGGCGGTACGATCGTGATCCTGCCAGTCATCATCTGGATATGGACCGACAAGGAATTCTCCATCGCACTGCTGCTGACGTTGTTCCTTGTGGCCGTCGCCGTACTCGACAACGTCCTGAAGCCGCTTGTCATGGGGCGCGGGCTGACCACGCCGGCGCTCGTCATTCTGATCGGAGTGATCGGGGGTACTCTCTTCCACGGCATACTCGGTCTCTTCATCGGACCAATCATTCTATCTGTTGTCTGGGAGCTCACAGTGGCCTGGATCCGGACGGAAGGTGCTGCGCCGGTGCAGCTGGCGGCCAAGCGTTGACCTATATCAACGCCGCCAAGTACAGCGGGCTTTGGATGGATCGACACGACGATAAGGCCGGAGAACGTGGATGGAAATGTCTGTATTGCCCGGTGGCCCGATGTCCGGGTTCGTCGCCTCGGCGGTCGAATACATGGTGGATGCAGGACAACGGAGCATTCTGTTCCTTGATGTGATGCGCCGGCGCGGTGATCAGTATCGAGAGCACGTCGCTCAGACCGCTCCTCACGTCTTGCAATACGCGGCCGAGTTGATCATCGATGGCCGTCAGCTGAACGAACCCGTCAACTACGCGCTTGTCCGCATCATCCCGCCAGCAGGCGTGGAGATTGATCCTGCGCGGCGGCCGTTCATCGTGATCGATCCGCGCGCCGGACACGGGCCGGGCATCGGCGGATTCAGGGCCGACAGCGAGATCGGCGTCGCCATGAAGGCGGGGCACCCCTGCTACTTCGTCGGTTTCTTGCCGGAGCCAATGCCGGGACAGACGATCGAGCGCATCGCTCGCGCCGAAGCCAGGTTCGTCGAGGAGGTCATCAGCCGCCATCCGGACGCCGACGGCAAGCCCTGCGTGATCGGTAATTGCCAGGCCGGCTGGGCAGTCATGATCCTGGCATCTCTGCGGCCTGAACTGTTCGGGCCGCTGATCATTGCCGGTGCACCGCTCGCCTACTGGGCGGGCGTGCATGGCAAGTATCCAATGCGCTATTCGGGCGGCTTGCTGGGTGGAAGCTGGCTGACGGCCCTTGTCAGCGATCTCGGCGCCGGCAAGTTCGACGGCGCCTGGCTGGTGCAGAACTTCGAGGGCCAGAATCCTTCGAACACGCTCTGGACAAAGCAGTATAACGTCTATTCGAAAATCGACACCGAAGCCGAGCGTTACCTCGACTTCGAACGCTGGTGGGGTGGACACGTCAACCTCAACGCCGAGGAGATCCAGTTCATCGTCGATGAGCTCTTTGTCGGCAACAACCTTGCCTCCGGCAACATCAAGATGTCTGACGGCGAGCAGGTCGACTTGCGCAACATCAGGTCGCCCATCGTGGTGTTCTGCTCGAAGGGCGATAACGTCACGCCGCCGCAGCAGGCGTTGGACTGGATCCTCGATTGCTACACCGACGTCGACGACATCAGGGCGTATGGGCAGACGATCGTTTACACAGTTCACGAAAGCGTCGGTCATCTCGGCATCTTCGTCTCCGGGGGCGTCGCCAAGAAGGAGCATGCCGAATTCTCCAGCAATATCGATCTGATCGATGTGCTGCCGCCCGGACTCTATGAGGCGACCTTCGAAGCCAAGGGCGCCGACACCACGCATGCCGATCTCGCAGCCGGACAATGGGTGATGCGCTGCGAGGCCCGGACGCTCGACGACATCCGTGCCATGGGCGGCAATTCGCCCGAGGACGAGCGGCGCTTCGCCGCGGCCAAGCGCGTCTCCGAGCTCAATCTTGCGGCTTATCGCAAATTCGTGCAGCCGTGGATTAGCGGCATGGTCGCGCCGCAGACGGCGGAGTTGATGCGCAATCTTCATCCGTTGCGGACGCAGTATGAGGCGTTCAGCAGTCAAAATCCGTGGATGAGCGCGGTGAAGTCAGTCGCGGAAGGAGTGGAAGAGAACCGCAAGCCAGTTTCGAAGGACAATCCGTTCCTGGCGTTCCAGGAGCAGCTCTCCAAGCAGATCGTTCATGTGCTCGACAGCTGGCGCGATTCGCAGGAAGCAATGAGTGAGGCGATCTTCCTCAATGTCTATGGCTCGCCTGCGCTCCAGACCGCGCTTGGTATAGATCCGAAAGCCGAACCCTCGCGCCCGCGCGAGATGCCCGCCGAGCATCGTGCCCTGCTCGATAAGCGGGCCGCTGAACTCAGGTCCTCGATGGAAAAAGGAGGGCTGCGCGAAGCGGCGCTTCGTGCCCTGCTGTATGTCGGTTCGGCGAGAGGAATGGTCGACGAGCGGAGCATCGAGGCGTTGCGTCTGGTTCGCCGCGACTACGCCGGAGCGCGATTGACTCTGCCCGAGTTCAAGACGCTGGTGCGCGAACAGTTCTTCATGCTGCTGATCGATCGCGAGGCCGCCTTGGCCGCGATCCCGAAGCTGTTGCCTGACCACGTCGATCAACGCCGCGAGGTCTTCGCCGCGATCAGCGAGGTGCTGTCCGCCAGCGAGGAAATCACGGGCGAGCGCGCAATTCGCCTGCAGCAGATCGCGGCATTGTTTGGCCTTGAGGCTGGTGAACAGCCGGGGAGAGCGTCGAATATCGCCCCTTTCGATGCCAAGGCGAAGGCGTCGTAATACTCGTTGGAAGGACGGCCACATGTCAGCCGATGCCACGCAGACACAGCCCGCGAGCAAGTACGACCGCCTGATCGCCGCGGCGAGGGCGGTGCCGCCGACCCCGACCGTCGTCGTGCATCCCTGCGACGAGACATCGCTGCGCGGCGCCGTCGAGAGCGCACAGGCCGGCATCATTCGGCCGATCCTGGTCGGGCCCGACAAGAAGATCCGGGATACGGCCGCCAGGCACGGTCTTGACGTTGGCGCGTTCGAGATCGTCGATACCGCGCATAGCGAAGCATCGGCCGCTCGGGGTGTCGAGCTGATCCACGCAGGCAAGGGGGAGCTGCTGATGAAGGGCAGCCTGCACACGGACGAGCTGATGCGCGCCGTCACCGCCAAGGCCGGCGGCCTGCGCACCGACCGGCGCATCAGCCATGTCTTCGTCATGGACGTGCCGGCCTATGCCGAAACCATCTTCGTCACGGATGCGGCCATCAACATCTTCCCGGATCTCGATGCCAAGCGCGACATCATCCAGAATGCAATCGATCTGTACGTGCAAGCCGGCTTCGGGAAATCGCCGCGCGTCGCGATTCTGTCGGCGGTCGAAATCGTAACCTCCAAGATTCCGTCGACGATCGAGGCCGCGGCACTCTGCAAGATGGCGGACCGGGGCCAGATCACCGGCGGGATACTTGATGGGCCGCTGGCGTTCGACAATGCCATCGACGAAGAGGCGGCGCGGATCAAGGGGATTAAGTCCGAAGTCGCCGGCCGGGCGCAGATCCTGGTGGTTCCCGACCTCGAGTCCGGCAATATGCTGGCGAAGAATCTCGCTTATTTCGCCAAGGCTGACGGCGCGGGCGTCGTGCTCGGAGCCCGGGTGCCGGTCGTTCTGACGTCGCGTGCGGATTCGCCGCGCGCACGGATGGCCTCCTGTGCGGTTGCAGCCCTGTATGCCCATGCACGGCGCCAGCATGCTCCCACGATCGCGGCGTGAGCGCCATGGATACCATCCTCGTGGTCAATGCCGGCTCCTCCAGTGTCAAGTTCCGGATCTATTCTATCGAGAACGAAGGAATGCTGCGGCAGCAGCTTAAGGGGCAGATCGACGGCATCGGCAGCCGTCCCCGTTTGCGGGCGAGCGGCACTGAGGGTGATCCGCTCGCCGATCGCGCCTATCCGATCGATGCCGTGCCGGACGTTCCGGCCGCAATGGACATCGCCGGCGCGTGGCTGCGGGACGAGCTTCGCATCCGCCCCATTGCCGTCGGCCACCGCGTCGTCCACGGCGGGCCGGACTACGACCGCCCGGTCCAGGTCGATCATGGTGTCGTGACCCGGCTGGAACGGTTTGTCGCGCTGGCGCCGCTGCATCAGCCACACAATCTGGCGCCGATCCGCTCGATTCTGGCCAATTTCCCGGAGCTGCTGCAAGTCGCCTGTTTCGACACCGCCTTTCACCGCACGCATAGCGCGGTCGCCGACCATTACGCGATCCCGTATGGGCTTCATGCCGAAGGCGTGCGTCGCTACGGATTTCACGGCCTCTCGTACGAATACATCGCGAAGACCTTGCCGAAGATCGCGCCGAAGATTGCGAAGGGACGGGTCATCGTCGCTCATCTCGGGAGCGGCGCGTCGATGTGCGCGCTCAGCGGCGGGCGAAGCATCGACAGCACGATGGGCTTCACCGCTCTCGACGGGCTCCCGATGGGAACGCGCCCTGGTCAGATAGATCCGGGCGTCGTGCTCTACCTGATCTCGGAGAAAGGGATGTCGGCATCCAACGTTCAGAATTTTCTTTACCGCGACTGCGGCCTGAAGGGACTGTCCGGCATCGGCAACGACATGCGCGAGCTCGAGGCCAGCGACAATGTCAACGCCAAATTGGCGATCGACTATTTCGTCTACCGAACCGGGCTCAACGCAGGCATGCTCGCAGCAGCACTGCAAGGTCTTGATGCGTTCGTCTTCACGGCTGGCATTGGCGAGAACTCCGCCACCCTCCGTGCACGTATAGCCGAGCAACTGAGATGGCTTGGTGTTACCCTCGATCAGGCGGAAAATTCCCGTCATTCGCGACTGATATCGGGCTCAAACAGCCTGATTCCGGTGTATGTCGTCCCGACGGACGAGGAATTGATGATCGCGCAACATACGCTATCGCTGCTGATGAAACGGCCGACCACCAACGTCAGACAGGAGAGGGCGTCATGATTCCCGTGTTTCCTGATACCAAGATTGCCCTGAAGGGAAAAAAGGGCCTCGTCGTAGGCATCGCCAACGACCAGTCGATTGCATGGGGCTGCGCCAGGGCCTTTCGCGCCCTCGGCGCCGATATCGCCGTCACCTATCTCAACGAGCGTGCGAAGAAGCACGTCGAGCCGCTCGCGCAGGCGCTTGGGGCTCCCATCTTCATGCCGCTCGATGTCATGGTAGAGGGGCAGACCGAAGAGGTGTTCGCGCGGATCGAGAAGGAGTGGGGACAGCTAGATTTCCTGCTGCATTCGATCGCCTTCTCTCCCAAGGAAGCCTTGCACGGGCGCGTCGTGGATGTCGGTCGCGACGGCTTCCTGAAGACGATGGAGGTCTCCTGCTGGTCGTTCATGCGCATGGCTCATCTGGCCGAGCCGCTGATGAAGAACGGCGGCACCATGTTCACCATGACCTATTA
Organism: Bradyrhizobium sp. Ken64; assembly: GCF_055807555.1. Taxonomy (NCBI): domain Bacteria; kingdom Pseudomonadati; phylum Pseudomonadota; class Alphaproteobacteria; order Hyphomicrobiales; family Nitrobacteraceae; genus Bradyrhizobium; species Bradyrhizobium sp. Ken64. The sequence goes on from NZ_JBVVPA010000015.1 coordinate 207,907, forward strand.
CGGCAGTCAGATGGTGGTTGAAAATTACAACGTGATGGGCGTGGCCAAGGCCGCGCTCGAAGCGTCGGTGCGCTACATTGCGGCCGAGCTCGGACCCAAAGGAATCCGCGTGCATGCGATTTCGCCTGGACCGCTCGCCACGCGCGCCGCCTCGGGCATACCCGAGTTCGACGAGCTGATGGACAAGGCGCAATCGAAGGCACCATCGCGCAGCCTCGTCAGCATCGACGATGTCGGGAACGCCACTGCGTTCCTGGCGCTCGACGGCGCCAAGCTCATCACGGGCAGCGTTCTCTACGTCGACGGCGGTTATCACATTATCGATTGAGGAGAGACCGGCGCGTTGCTCAGCGATAGTGCAGGGCGATCAGTTCGGCGACGCAGGCCGGTCGTTTGCCGCCCTCGATCTCGATAACGAGATGATAATTCACACGCAGGCCGTCCGGAGGCACGTCCTCCGTCTCGGCAACGCTGACGCGGCCGCGCAGCTTCGATCCCGCCTGGACCGGCGAAAGGTACCTGATCCTGTCCGCGCCGTAGTTCAGGGTGTTTACGCAGCCCCTTCAGCCCCATCACCGAGCGGATGAACATCGGCGCAAGCGCCAGCGACAGCAGCCCGTGGGCGATGGTGGTGCCGCCGGGCATTTCTTTCCTCGCGCGCTCCTGATCGACATGGATCCACTGTTCATCGCAGGTCGCTTCCGCAAATCTGTTGATCCGATCCTGCGTGACTTCGATCCAGTCGCTGGCACCGATCTCGGTGCCGACGGCGGATCTAATCTCATTGAAATCGCCGAATATCCGCATGCGCACCACCCGGTCAGATCATCATTTCCGGGACGTGGTCGGGAACGATGAGGTCGGCGTCCGTGACCGCCATGACTTCGCCGATCGTAATGCCGGGCGCGGTCTCGAGCAGCGTTGCCTTGCCCCCGGCAAAGCCGATCACTGCCATGTCGGTGACGACCAGGCTCACGGGCCGCACCGCGGTCAGCGGCAAAGTACATTTCGCGACGATCTTGGACTTGCCCTTTGCCGCGTGCTGCATGGCGACAATGACGCGCTTGGCGCCGCTGACGAGGTCCATTGCGCCGCCCATGCCTGGCACCATCTTGCCCGGAATCGTCCAGTTGGCGAGATGGCCGTGTGCATCGACCTGGAGACCTCCAAGCACGGTCACATCGACATGACCGCCGCGAATCAAGCCGAATGACATCGCGCTGTCGAAGGTTGAAGCGCCGGGCAGTGCGCTGATCGGACGTCCGCCGGCGTCCGTCAGCGCCGGATGTGCCAAGCCTTGCTCGGGGATCGGCCCGGTGCCGATCAGGCCGTTTTCTGATTGGAAGAACACCTTCAGGTCGGCTGGAACGTAGTTTGCGACGAGCGTGGGGATGCCGATGCCGAGATTGACGAGGTCGCCGCTCCGGAGCTCCTTGGCCACGCGCCGAGCGATCAGGGTCTGCGGATCCATGACGTCACCCGTTCGTAATGAGGTAGTCGACCAGCGGTGCCGGCGTTATGACGTGATCCGGCGCGATCACGCCGACAGGCACGATGTTCTCGGCCGTGACGATCACCGTATCGGCGGCCATTGCCATGACGGGATTGAAGTTCCGCGAGGTGAGTGCGTAGGCGAGATTTCCGAGGTAGTCGGCCAGGAAGGCGTGCACCAGCGCGAACTGTGCGCGCAGCGCCGTCTCCAGCAGGAACGATTTGCCGTCGATTTCGATCTCACGTTTGCCTTCCGCAACCAGCGTGCCGACGCCGGTCGGCGTCAGAACGCCGCCCAGGCCGCAACCGCCGGCGCGGATGCGCTCGACCAAGGTTCCCTGAGGGACGAGATCGACGGCGATCGTATTCGTCAGCATCTGCTGCTGCACTTTTGGATTGAGCCCAATGTGGGTTGCGGTCAACCGCGAGACCTGCGCGCCGTCGAACAGCTTGCCGACGCCTCTCCCAGGCATGGCTGCGTCGTTGCAGATCAATGACAGGTCGGTCTTCTTCTGCCGCACAAGCTCGTCAAGCAGGCGCTCCGGTGTCCCCACGCCCATGAATCCGCCGACCATGACGCTGGCGCCCGAGGGGATCATGGAAATGGCTTCTTCGACGGAGAGGGTACGCAAGATGCAGCTCCGGTCAGCGGGTAGGCGACAAAGGCCCTAGCTGAGGATGCTGGGGCTAGGCTGCCGCACACTCTTGATCTGCATCAAGGCGCCGCATCGTTCTCACCGTTGCATGACAGCGCTGATCAACCCAACCAACAGCATAAGCGAGCGGACGGAGCGCGATGGCAGTTCAATTCCTGCTCGGTACCTTGATCAGCGTGATCAACATCATGATTCACGCGCTGGTGACCGTTGCGGCCATCGACATCGCTCGTACTGCCGGATTGAAGCACACGGCGCGGCCCCGGTCGCACCTGATGGCCGTGATGGTCACCACTGCTGTCATTTTGATGGTCGCGCACACTGTCGAGGTTCTCATTTGGGCGCTCGCCTATGCGATAGTCGGCGCGGCGCCTCCGGGCAGCGATCTGCTGTATTTCACCTTCGTGAACTACACCACGCTTGGCTATGGCGACATCACGCCCGCGCCGGGGTGGCGGTTGACGGGACCTATGACAGCGATGAACGGCATCCTGATGTTCGGATGGTCGACTGCGGTCCTGTTTGAGGTTTTGCGCAAGACGGTCGAGCATCTCGCCGCGATTGCGGCACCCAGGTCTAGTTCTGGAGATCGAGGCTAGCGAGTTTCAGCCTGTCCAGCAGCACGATCTGGCGCTGAGTGTTGCCGATGAAGCCGAGGATACCGAGCTCATGCAATCGCGATAGTGCGCGGGAGACGGTTTCCAGCGTTAATCCGAGATAGTCGGCGATATCACGCCGCGACATCGGCAGCGCCATGATTCCGGCGGCCGTCAGCCGCTTGTCCATCTCGATCAGGAAGGCTGCGACCCGCTCCAGCGACGTCTTGCGGCCGAGCAGCAGCATGTGGTCTTCCGCATGCTGAAGGTTGCTGGTGGTCATGCTCAGCAGGTTTCGGGCGACCATGGGGTCGCTCTGCGCAACCAGCTCGAGACTTTGGCGCTTGACCAGGCGAACCGTGGTGTCGACGATCGCTTCGGTCGTGAATCTGTGCGCGCCGCTGTTCTCGAGCCCGAAAATATCGCCGGCCAGGTGAAATGCGCCGATTTGGCGCCGGCCGTCGGACAGCAGCTTGTAGCTTCGCACCGCGCCCCTCTTCACCTGATAAACGTATTCCGCAGCCTCCTTTTCGCCGTAGACTTCCGAGCCTTTCTTGTAGGTAAATTCGTTTAAACTGATGATTGGGTTTGAATCGGTGTTTAACCCTAGCTCGCGGAGCGAATGAAGTCGCGAGGAGGCGTCGGCAGCGGTGCGAACGAACATGGCCAACTCCCGAACTGATGGTGACGCGGTATTTCCATCGCTGGGAATAAGGAGCCGCCGAAAATCCGCTTCCCGCGAAGGTTGTTTAGGCCATAAGTGGGGTTTTCAACCATTGTCTGTAGGTGCATTGTACCAAGGTACAGGCATGGCGATGGTGCGCCGGATGAGAACCCGTCAGAGTGTCTGTCAGATGGTGCGGCAATAAGCCGAAAACGGACGCTGCGTTCACGGTTGCGGCATCCCAATTGCGCTGCTTTGCTCAGGTACTGAACGGCGCGTCCGGTCATTCTGCATTTGAAGTACCCTGCGAGGGATATAACTTGCCCGGCTTCGTTTATGTCGTGGACGACGACGCATCCTTTCGGGTGGCGATCCAGCGTCGGCTTAAACTGGCCGGGTATGAAGTCGTGACCTACGCGTCCGCCCAGCAGCTACTGGATGATCCGCCAGGGTCCGACGAACCGGGATGTATCTTGCTCGATGTGCAGCTTCCGGGCCTGAGCGGGCCGGAGTTGCAAGCCTCGCTCATCCGATGCCATTCGCAGCTGCCCATCGTCTTTCTGACCGGACATGCGGATACCGCGACGACGGTCCGTGCGATCAAGGCCGGCGCGGAGGATTTTCTGACCAAGCCGGTGTCGTCGGAACAGTTGATCGATGCGATTGAGCGGGCAATGGCTCAACAGGAGGCGGCGCGGAGTCAACACAGCAAGCTCGATTCGCTACGTTCTCGCTTGAGGTCTCTATCGCGGCGCGAACGACAGGTGTTCGACCTGATCGTACGCGGTAAAATCAACAAGCAGATCGCCTATGAGCTTGGAACGACCGAACGCACGGTGAAGGCGCATCGCCACCAGGTGATGACAAAGATGCAGGTACTATCGTTTGCCGAACTGGTGTCCGCTGCAGAGCGGCTCGGCCTTCTGGATTCGGCAAAGATGTGATGCAGGCCGGTTTTCGTGGCTTCGTCAGGTCGGTGATCAGACCTGTACGATGGGACAGTATGAAATGTTATTGACATAATTCGGCCTGGACCGCCTACATACCGGCGTCGTTAGCCGTCGGATTAGCGCAGGAACCTTTGCCCCGTAGCGTCGTTGCGACGCAAGTGACAGGTTTCCAATCAGAAAGACGGGCCATTGTTTGCACGTAAGCCGATTTACGTCGTGGATGATGATTTATCAATGCGCCGAAGCTTGGAGCGGCTGCTTCGAAAGCACGGCTTTGACGCGGTTGCTTTTGATTCCGCGGGTGCGTTGCTTCGTCATGGGTGCATCGAAGAGGCGTGCTGCATCGTTCTGGATATCAATCTGAACGGAGAGTCGGGTATCTCACTCCGCCGCAGGCTCGCCAGCGAGGGTGCCACGGTCCCCGTCATCTACATTACCGGCAACGACTGCCAGGCGAATCAGGTTGCCGCGATTCAGTCTGGGTGCGCCGCCTATCTGGCCAAGCCCTTCGCAGCAAGCGCACTCATCGACTCCATCGAACGCGCCTGCACCGAGCATGGCTGATTCTGTACCGCGTGCTCACTCCTCGATGTCCTGCTCCAGGGTTTGTGCGGGCGCGCCGTTGTGAATCGAGCCGAACTGCGCCAGCGGCAGCGAAGTCGTGAGAGACAGAAGGTTGGAGTCGGTGACCTCAAGCACCAGAGCCTTGCCGGCTTCCATGTCGTTGATGAACTTGGGATCCGCCGCGTCGGCTGCAATGCAGGCATTGGTCAGGCACCGAGTGTACGGCAATGACTGGACGTTTGCCCCATCGACCGTCAGCTTGGCAGGCCGCTGCAGATACATGCCGACGGGAACAAACACTTGGAGCCGGGCAGTGCGGTCGCCGTCACGCTCGATCAGGTCGACGCGGACTGCCCTCTGGCCGGTAGCAAACCGGCCCGCGATTGAGGTCCGGCATAGCCTGGGCCTCCCTTCAGGCTTGACGCAGAGCTTTTTCCATTCGCCATAAGTGATGTCTTTGGCTTCCCGGTGCCCGCGAGGTGCGATTTCGGCGGAGTTTGCCTCTGGGGCCGGCTTTGGCGCGGCTGTATTCTGCGCCGAAGCTGGTTCGGCAAGAGCCGCGGCGAACACCATCGACAAGCAGACGAGCGCGCGCCCCGGCGATGGCGTTGAAGTTGCGTCTGCCATGTTCTGCCTCCGGGCGCCGGCCTCCACGGCTATTTCTGCGCGTCGAGGAATTTTTCGAGGAGCGGTGACCACATCGGGATCGTGTCGGGAGAGTCGATGAAGAAACGCCCGTCGTTGCCAAAGGGCGGCATCAGATGATATTCGGCCGAGCCGCCGGCAGCGGTGAAGGCGTCGTGCATGCGCTTCGACCAGGCGGGCCAGAGATCGGCTTTCGCAACGGTACGGCCGGCGTCGTGGAAGTTCGGATTGGTGCTGTTACCGACCTTGGAGAAGAACGGCCCGTAGACACCGTGCTCGGGAATGTCGATGGCGGCTGCTCCAAAGCCGGTGCCCACGGGCGCCACCACGAGGTAGCCGCGTTTGGCAAACCACTTGGCGGCGTCACGGAACTCCACCAGCGGGAAGAAGCTGCGATCGACGGGCTTGAGCGAGACGCCATGGTTCATGATCGCCAGCGGGAAGGGGCCGTCGCGGACGGGCCGCACCACATAGGCAAACATCGGCAGCGGCAGCGGCAGAGCCCAGACCTCTTCCTGAATCCGAACATTGTCGTCGGCGCGTACAGGCGCAAGAAGGCCGGCCAGGATGCTCAAGGCCGCCGCCAGGTAGGTCGCTGTTGAAGCATGGCGGAGATTCACGCGCGCCTCCTTCAACCGGCGAAAGTGCTGGCCACGATGATCGGTCCAAGCACGGTGAGCACAACGTTTCCGACAGCGTAGGGCACCGCGACGCCGAGCACCGGCGTCTGGCTTTCTGCAACATCACAGGCGCCGGTCACGGCGGCGTCGACCGTCATGGCGCCGGCCAGCGCGCCGCAAATGATGACCGGGTTCATGCGGAGTACGCGATGGGCAAACAGGGTCGTCACGATCAGCGGCACCAGTGTGACGACCAGGCCCATGCCGACCAGCAGCATGCCGTGTGACTGGATCGCGACCCAGGCCGCGTGGCCATTGCCGAGCCCGATCGCAGCGATGAAGCCGCCAAGGCCGAGGTCGCTCAGCGTCTGCTGCGCCGCAGGCGGCATTGCGCCCATCGTTGGTCGTCGCGACCGCAGCCAGCCGCAGAATAGCCCGGCGATCAGGGCGCCGCCGCCACCTCCCAAGGTCAGGGGCACAGACCCGATCTTGACGCTCGCGAGACCGGCGAGCAGACCTATGGCAATGCCTGCGGCAAGGAATGCGATGTCGGTACGGTCTTCGGAGCTCAGGATCTGTCCAACCTGCGAGGCGGCGCGCTCGATGTTGCGGGTGCTGCCGACCAGCGTCATGACGTCACCGACATAGACGCGGGTATCGGCGCTCAGGGGGACCTC